>NZ_JBIBEB010000019.1:0-138509 GCF_042902325.1 Pseudomonas sp. NPDC012596
AGCGTTTAGAAGCGCTGTCAATCACCATTTCAACCGCTTGCGATCATTCGATCGTAGCCCTTTCAGCACCACCTTAACTACTTAACTCATTGAATTTCAAGGAGTTTGTCGTTCCGATGTCGCTGGAAGTGGGGCGCATTATAAGGGGATTCAAGACCACGTCAACAGTTACTTTCATCAAAGGAGGAAATAACCACCGCACACACGCCTTGCGCCGGGCCCCAGCAATTGCGCACTATATTGCACACCCCCTCCCAAGGATCGCCGCCCACACATGAACACCCAGCCCCGCAGCCTGGCTTCCACGCTCTTTCCCATCGGCCTGCTGCTCATCGCCATGGCATCGATACAATCGGGCGCATCCTTGGCCAAAAGCATGTTCCCCATGATCGGCGCACAAGGCACCACGACGCTGCGCCTGATCTTCGCCAGTATCATCATGTTGCTAATATTGCGCCCATGGCGCGTGCGCATGACCGCCAGCACGCTGCGCAACGTGGTCATTTACGGCATGGCCCTGGGGGGCATGAACTTCCTCTTCTATATGGCACTGCAAACGACACCGCTTGGCATCGCCGTCGCTCTGGAGTTCACCGGCCCGCTGGCCGTAGCGCTTTTCGCCTCACGGCGGGTGATCGATTTCTTGTGGATTGCCCTGGCGGTCACCGGCCTGTTGCTACTGATCCCCGTCGGTCACGGTGGCCAGTCCCTGGACCTGACAGGGGCTGCCTATGCGCTGGGCGCCGGTGTGTGCTGGGCACTGTATATCCTCTTCGGCCAACGCGCGGGCGCAGAGCATGGCATCCAGAGTGCCGCACTGGGTGTTGTAGTCGCCGCCATCTTCGTAGCGCCAATCGGTATCGTTCATGCCGGCAGCGCTCTGCTCACCCCAGCTGTCATTCCGCTGGCCCTTGGGGTCGCCATACTCTCGACAGCACTGCCCTACAGCTTGGAAATGGTGGCCCTGACTCGGATGCCAGCACGTACATTCGGCACACTGATGAGCATTGAACCCGCCATTGGCGCCTTGTCCGGCCTGCTGTTCCTCGGTGAGTTGTTGAGCGTGACCCAATGGCTGGCGATTTTGGCCATTATTGCCGCTTCTGTCGGTGCCACCCTGTCGATGCGCAAGGAAGCTAACCCTCCCGTTGCGGCCGACTGATTTGAGAAATATTTTCATTTGGGATGGGATTTACCATTGTGGCGGCCCGCCTCGCTGATTAAGCTGTCACAAAGTCATAATCTTTTGGCTATCTACTTGAGCGAACACGGAAGCTAAGGAAGATTCAGGAAGAACCGAAGCCATAACAACAGGGTCAGACCACCATTAGCCCTGCATTTAAGGACAGGAATGAAACGTATTTTGCTCATCCTGGCCGTCCTGGCCATTGCTGGATGCGCCGCAACGGCCAAGACCGAGGTCAAAAAGGGAAAAAAGGGCCTGCATATCAACTGCTCCGGCCTTTCTTCGTCTTGGGACAAGTGCTATAGCAAGGCTGCCACCTCTTGCAGCAAGCGCGGTTATAAAGTCATCGCGCGCTCCGGCGACACTGGGGAGGAGCCGGGAGATTACCTCTTCGGCATCAACCCTGCCGGCTACACCAGCCGCAGCATGATCGTCATCTGCAAATGAAGAAAAGGGCAGCCCATGAGCTGCCCTTCTTTCATTCACACGCTGCCCTGGCCACTCAGAGCGGCGCCGTACGCTCCTCCAGCCAGGCCAACGCATCGCCGGCAAGCAACGGTGCAAGGCGCTCACGCACCACCCTGTGGTAGCGGTTCAGCCAGTCCAGCTCCTCTTTTGTGAGCAAATCCGCCAGCAGGCAGCGCGTATCGATAGGGCATAGCGTCAGGGTCTCGAATGTGAGGAAGTCGCCAAATGCAGACTTGCCTGCCTCCCGGTTCACCACCAGGTTCTCGATACGCACACCCCAGGCGCCAGGACGGTAGGTACCCGGTTCGATCGAGCTGATCATCCCGGCCTGCATGGCCGTCTGCGGCGCGGTTGCAGCCTGATAGGCGATCACTTGCGGCCCTTCGTGCACATTCATGAAATAGCCGACACCGTGACCGGTACCATGGCCATAGTCCACCTGATCAGCCCATATCGGCGCGCGCGCGATGGCGTCGAGCAGCGGCGAAAGAATGCCGCGGGGGAAAGTGGCGCGTGACAAGGCAATCATGCCCTTGAGCACCCTGGTGCAATCCTGTTTCTGCTCGAGGCTGGGCGTGCCCACCGGGACCATGCGGGTAATATCGGTAGTGCCGCCCAGGTATTGCCCCCCTGAGTCGATCAACAGCAAGCCGTCGCCCTCGATCACAGCATGAGACTGCTCGGTAGCCCGGTAGTGGGGCATGGCACCGTTGCCGTTGAATGCGGCAATGGTGGAGAAACTCAGCGACACGAAGCCGTCGCGACGGGCGCGCGCCGCACTCAACTGTTCATCGATGGTCAGTTCAGTAATGACTTCGGTGCCCTGATGCGCCTCGAGCCAAGCGAAGAATTCGCACAAGGCAGCGCCATCTTGCTCCATCACCCTGCGGACATGCACCAGCTCATCTTCGCCCTTGCGTGACTTGCTCAGCGTGGTCGGGTTGAGCCCCTCGACCAGTTGAACCTGTGCATTCAGGTGTTTCAACAGACCGCAGGTAACCCGCGACGGGTCCACTAACAGCCGACTCCCAGGTGCCACTTCTGACAGCACCGTGCCTACATCGGAGTAATCACGTAACTCAATTCCGTCGACTTGCAACACATGCCGAAGGTGCTCATCGAGCTTTCCCGCTCCGACGAACAGGGTGGCCTGCTTTTGGCCAATCAGGGCAAACGAAACGAACACCGGATTGTAGGAGACATCACTGCCACGCAGGTTGAACAGCCAGGCGATATCGTCCAATGTCGCGATGAAGTGCCAATCTGCCCCCTTCTCCACCAGAGTGCTACGCAGCTGGGCGAGCTTTTCCGCCCGGCTGACCGTAGCGTGGGGCGGCAAGTGCTGATAAACCGGGTTTGATGGCAGCGCCGGGCGTCCTTCCCAAACCTGCGCAAGCAGGTCCCGGTCAGTGACCAGACGGATATCGCGAGCCTTCAGGCGCTCTTCAAGTTGGCGTGCCGACGCCAGGGCCATGACCGCGCCATCCACGGCCACCGCGCCCGCCGCCCGGATGTTGTCACCCAGCCATTCCAGCGCACCGGGCTTGCCCGGCAGCAACTTCATCAGCTCGATGCCACTGCCCGCCAACTCTTTGTCCGCTTGCTCCCAGTAGCGGCTGTCAGCCCACAACCCGGCAAAATCGGCAGTGACCACGAGGGTGCCCACTGAACCATCGAACCCCGACAGCCACCGGCGCCCTTGCCAGTAGCCCGGCAGGTATTCGGAAAGGTGAGGATCGGCCGAGGGCACCAGCAGGGCATCGACGCCCTCCCTGGCCATTACCTCACGCACGCGCGCCAGGCGCTGCGGAACACTCTGCTCGATGGTGGTCTGAACGTTCATGCGCACTCCTGCGGTCACAGCCTGGTTAAGCCCAAAGCACGATAATGGAACAGCCACCACTGCCCTGCAATCAGGACGGCCAACTCGCGGCATGCAATGCCCATGACGACACCTGCAATCAAGACGCTTCCTACAATTAAGCCGAGACCATCGATCGCTTCTGGCTGAACTTCCCGAACAATGGGGCTTCACAACCATTACATTCATTGCAGACAGGCTGATGCCCATGCCCAGCGCCTGCGAACCGAAGACAGGTGTTGTACTGCTCGACACACGCGAGCACACGCCAGAACACGAACACGCCGTGCACCTGAAGCTGGCGGCCGGCATTGCCGGCCTTCTGGGTTGCCACCACGTAGAGCCCGATCACTCCCCAACCGCCGCCGACGGCTACTATTACCTACCGACTGAAACCCTGGTCGACCCACAGCGCCAGGCGGCCATAGGCATCCATACCGAGCACGACCTGTTCGGCGGTGTGGTGAGTCATCCTTACATGGCAACCAAGGCAATCTCTCACCCACTGCCGGCCAACGCCAATTTCCCGCCCGGCTGGACCGATGCATTCGCCCTCCAGGCCAGCGATGCCCTGCTCTGCGGCTATACCGTGTTCAGCAAAGCCGATGCCCGCCGAGCCGCAGAGCTACTGCTGCGCGACGGCCCTTTGCGGCTCAAGCCCGTACTGGCCTGTGCCGGGCGCGGCCAACAGGTCATCGTGGCACTGGATGAACTGGAGCCGTTGCTCGCCGACATGGATGACCAGGCGTTGGGGTTATGGGGGCTGGTGCTGGAGGAAGACCTCAGTGGGGTGGAAACCTACAGCGTCGGCCAGGTTCGCGTTGCCGGCCTGACCTGCAGCTACCACGGCACCCAGCAATTGACCCGCGACCACCAGGGCATCGAAGTCTATGGCGGTTCTGACCTGATCGTGGTTCGCGGCGATTACCAGGCACTGCTGCAACTCCCTCTTGAGGATCATCTGCGCCTGGCGATCAACCAGGCCATGACCTACGAGCAGGCAGCCGAGCAGCAGTTCCCAGGCTTCATCGCTTCGCGTCGCAACTACGACATCGCCCGCGGCTACGACGCGCAAGGCCATCTGCGCAGCGGCGTGCTCGAACAATCCTGGCGCCTAGGCGGGGCCAGTAGCGCAGAACTGCTGGCCCTGCAGGCATTTGCGGCTGACCCGGCACTGCAGCGGGTGCATGCGTCCACCCACGAAGTGTTCAGCACGCCCGACCTGCCCGCTGACGCCACCCTCTTCTACCAAGGAAACGACAGTGAACTCGGACAACTCAGCAAATTCGCGCGGATTCGCGAGCATGACCATTCAGAGTGAGACCATCGAGCTGCAAGTCGACGATGACAGCATCGTCGGGACCTTGGTCAGCCCCGGAAGCAAGATGCCCGGCATCCTCTTCGTACACGGCTGGGGTGGCAGCCAGCAACGCGACCTCGCCCGCGCCAGGCACATTACCGGGCTGGGCTGTGTGTGCATGACCTTCGACCTGCGCGGCCACGAGAAGACCGAGAGCCAGCGCCTCACAGTGACTCGCGAGCAGAACCTGAAAGACCTCCTCGCGGCCTACGACCGGCTGGTCAGCCACCCGGCAGTGGACAGCAGCGCCATCGCTATCATCGGCAGCAGCTACGGTGGCTACCTGGCCACCTTGCTGACCCTGCAGCGGCCGGTGAAGTGGCTGGCTTTGCGCGTACCGGCCATGTACTGGGACGACGAATGGGACACGCCCAAGCAAACGCTCGACCGCCAGCGCCTCAACGCCTACCGCCAGCGCCCGCTCGCGCCGTCAGACAACCGTGCCCTCGCAGCCTGCGCAGAATTCGCCGGCGATGTGCTGTTGGTGGAATCGGAACAGGACGATTATGTGCCGCATGCCACGCTGATGAGTTATCGCTCGGCCTTCATCAGCGCCCACTCGCTCACCCATCGAATAGTCGATGGTGCCGATCACGGGCTTTCCAGCGAGGAAAGTCAGAAAGCCTACAGCTCGATCCTCGCGTCGTGGATCAGCGAGATGGTGGTCGGCGCGCGCCTGGACCGCTACCCGCACTACGCACCCTGGTACGCCTGAGGCTCGCCGACCTGGCAATGCAGGCCACCGTCGGCGTCACGCACCACGCTGCGTAGCGCCTGATATGCGGCAAAGTTGACACTGCGCGCCTGGTGTAGCCGCACCAGGTCGAGAAAAGGCTCTTCGATAAAGGATTCAGCCGCCGCAGCCCAGGCCTGGCGCGACTGCCACTGCAGGTACTGGAGTACGCGACTGCCGTCTTCACTGGCCTGAACACTGACCCCTTGCAAGCCCTCGCACCGGTAGGCGAGCGCTTCACTGCGCGTCACCAGCGCATGGGCCAGCGCCGCCTGGCGTGCGGCAGGCACTTCGTATTCGATCATCTGGGTAAACCACAGGGAATGCGGATTGGCCGTCATGGACAGTCTCCTTGCTCCGGACGCTTGCAGCGCGATGGCCAGCACTGTAAAACCTCGAGTTAAGTCAAGGTCAAGAGCTTTTTTGCATGCCAAAAACTACACCAGTGGCCCAGGACAAGCTGCTCAGTGTCGGCCAGCTGGCCGCCCGAAGCGGGGTGGCAGTCACCGCGCTGCACTTCTATGAGACCAAGGGGCTGATCCACAGCACGCGCAACGCCGGCAACCAGCGCCGGTATCCGCGCGCCGTGCTGCGCCGTGTTGCGGTAATCAAGATGGCACAACGCCTGGGCATTCCGCTGGCCGACATAGCAACGGCGCTTGCCGCGCTGCCCAATGACCATATTCCGACGGCCGAGGATTGGCAGCGCCTGTCGGAAGGCTGGCGTGATGACCTTAACCGGCGTATCGACGAAATGATCCTGTTGCGCGATCAACTGGACGGCTGCATCGGCTGCGGGTGCATGTCACTCAAGGAATGCCCGCTACGCAACCGCCAGGACCATCTGGCCGACGAAGGGCCTGGGCCGCATTTGCCCTGAATAGCGCGTTCATCTAGGCGGCGCGAAACGACGCCGGTAATCGCTGGGGGTCAAGCCGGTGGTGCGCTGGAACACCTTGCGAAATGCGCCTGGGTCCTGATATCCCACGCCCCAGGCAATCTGCTCGAC
This sequence comes from Pseudomonas sp. NPDC012596, assembly GCF_042902325.1. Lineage (NCBI taxonomy): Bacteria > Pseudomonadati > Pseudomonadota > Gammaproteobacteria > Pseudomonadales > Pseudomonadaceae > Pseudomonas > Pseudomonas sp. NPDC012596. The sequence goes on from NZ_JBIBEB010000019.1 coordinate 6,618, forward strand.
GGTGCGCCGGGTGAACTCCAGCATCCGGCAGGCGCGCCCCACCCGCACCTGCTGGCAGTACTCGGTGGGCTTCAGGCCGGTGGCCGCGCGAAAACGGCGCAGGAACGTTCGCTCTTCCAGCCCGGCGCAACCAGCCATGCCCGCCAAGTCCGCGCCCTGCGCGGCACTGGCCTGCAACCAGTGCTGCACCTTGAGCACCGCCGCATCGCCGTGATCCAGCCGCGGACTGAACAGCGCGCCGGGTAATGGCGCCGCGACCGGTTCCACGGACATATAGCGCGCCGTTTCCCACGCAACCGACGGCCCGAGAAAACGGTCCAGCAGGCGCAAGCCCAGCTCGGTCCAGGCCATCAACCCCGCCGAGGTCATGATGTCACCGTCATCCAGCAGCGGCTGGTTGGCTTCAACCCTGACCTTGGGGTAGCGCTGGGCCAGTGTTTGCGCGTAATTCCAATGCGTGCTCGCCGAACGGCCGTCCAGTAATCCGCTGGCGGCGAGAAAAAACACGCCGATGCATACAGAGGCCAGTACCGTGCCCTGGCCATGCCAACGACACAGTAGCCCCCGGTGGAGTTCGAGCAGCTCAGGCGGTGGTGCAGATTCCAGGCTGGGAGGGATGATGAGCACGCGCACGTCATGGGGTGCTCCGGGATGGCTGTCCTCGACAAGCTGCAACTGCCCCGTTTCATCCGCTTGCCAATGGCTGACACGAATTTGCGCAAGGTCGACAGCACCGAGCTCAGCGGCGACACGGTTGGCCACGCTAAACAGGTCGGCGAGCCCATGCACCGCCGCGCGCTGCGCGCCGGGGTAAAGTAGCAGGCCGATCTCCAGGCTGCCTGGGCTGTCAGTTTTTGCCGTCATTGTGTCGGTCACGCCAATCCTCAACTCGTTGCGCACAGCCTATAACTATCGTCATCCAACGACTACTGCCACAGGAGGCAGCATGAGCAAGCAGGCGCTGATCATCATCGATATCCAGAACGATTACTTTCCAGGGGGCAAATGGGCACTTGATGGCGCTGACCAGGCGGCCGACAACGCCGCCAAGTTGCTGAACGCAGCGCGCAAACGCGGCGACCTTGTGGTGCATGTTAGGCATGAGTTCGAAAGCAGCGATGCGCCGTTCTTTGTGCCAGGCTCAGAGGGCGCGGCGATCCACGCAAAGGTCCAGCCGGTGGATGGGGAACCGGTGGTGCTCAAGCACAAGGTGAATGCGTTCCGTGACACCCCGCTTAAAACCACACTCGATCAACATGGCATCACCGACCTGACCATCGTCGGCAGCATGAGCCATATGTGCATCGACGCCGCCACCCGCGCTGCCGCCGATTTCGGTTTTGACGTCACAGTGGCCCATGATGCGTGTGCCACGTTGCCGCTCGACTTCGATGGCAAGCAGGTGCCGGCAGCGGACGTGCAGGCGTCGGCGATGGCCGCGCTGGCGTTTGCCTATGCCAAAGTGGTGAAGACCGATGAACTGCTGAAAGGCTGACAGCTCATATCACGACGTTGCGCACAAACCGCGTGGGCACACCACCATCGTTGCGGTAGGCATAGCGGCAGTTGCTGGGAAACACATGGAACTGGCCGACCTGCAAGCAATGCTCGGCCCCTTCGATGATCAGCGTGAGCTGCCCTTCGGCCACGTAGATCTGCTCGCTCCAGCCCTCGGCATCGGCCTCACTGATGTAGCACTCACCCGGTGCCAGGGTCCACTCCCAGATCTCCACCTCTTTGCGGGCGGCGCTGCTGGCCAGCAGTACTGCCTTGCTCTGCGGATGCTCGCCGGCCCATGCCAGTTCATCGATGCGACTGGTATCGCGCTGGTCAGGCGCCTGGATCAGCGTGCTGAAGGCGACCCCCAACGCTTCGGCAATCAGGTCGAGGGTGGTCAGGCTGACGTTCTTTTCACCTGCCTCGATCGCTACCAGCATGCGCCGGCTCACGCCTGAACGCTCGGCAAGCGCAGCCTGGCTCATCCCCAGCGCATTGCGCAGGCTTCGTACATTGAGGCTGACATGCTGCAGTACCGAGGCACGGTGCGCAGATTCTTTGTGCACTATATTGCTCACTTGTTCGGGTTGCGCAGTATACTGCCCACTTTGCGGCGATTGTGCGCCGCCCCTCCCGAGTGCGCAAGGCCATGACCCAACCGAACAGCAGCCCGCAGACCTCCCTTTACTTGCGCCTGAGCAAAGCCGAAATGGTGCTGGTGTTCATCACCATGCTATGGGGCGGCACCTTTCTGCTGGTGCATAACGTCATGACCGTCAGCGGCCCGATGTTTTTCGTCGGCCTGCGTTTCGCTGCCGCCGCGCTGTTCGTGGGGCTGGTCTCGGCGCGTGCGCTGCCTGGCCTGACCCAGACCGAATTGAAAGCCGGGGTGCTGATCGGCGCGTCCATCATGCTCGGCTACGGCTTGCAGACCATGGGCTTGCAAACCATCAGCAGCAGCCAGTCGGCCTTCATCACCGCTCTGTATGTGCCGTTCGTACCGCTGCTGCAGTGGCTGGTGCTGGGCCGTCGGCCAGGGCTAATGCCCAGCATCGGTATCTGCCTGGCATTCCTCGGCCTGATGCTGCTGGCGGGGCCTGAGGGCGGCACCCTGCATTTCAGCGAAGGTGAAGTCGTGACCCTGGTAAGCGCAGTGGCCATCGCCGCCGAGATTATCCTGATCAGCCGCTATGCCGGCCAGGTAGACGTGCGTCGCGTCACCGTGGTGCAACTGGCGACCGCCTCCCTGCTGTCTTTCCTGATGATCGTCCCGACTCAGGAGCGCATACCCGACTTCTCCTGGTTGTTGCTGCTCAGTGCCCTGGGCCTCGGCGCCATGAGCGCGATCATTCAGGTAGCGATGAACTGGGCACAGAAATCGGTTTCGCCAACCCGCGCCACCCTGATCTACGCAGGCGAACCGGTGTGGGCCGGGATCGTCGGCCGCATCGCCGGTGAGCGCCTGCCCGGTGTTGCACTGATCGGTGGCCTGCTGATCGTCATCGCCGTGGTGGTCAGTGAGCTGAAGATCCGCCGTGCCAGCGCTGCGGACGAAGCAGCCGAAGTGCTAGGTGATGGTGAAACAGGCCGATGAATCAGCCAACAACGGCTATGCTCTGTAAAAAACTGTTATAAAAAAACAGCTTGTCACACCCTGTTTGTATGATTCTGCGACAGCTTGCGTGTTGGTGATCAACTGCTCGGCACGTATGATCCTTGCAAACCTTTCCAGAATAGAACGCTATGTCCTTGATAGTGCTACTGCTTCTGCCGTTCGTGGGCAGTTGCCTGGCAGCCGTGCTGCCGCACAACGCACGTAACGCCGAGTCCATCCTAGCGGGGCTCGTGGCCCTGGTCGGCACCGTCCAGGTAGCACTGCTGTACCCTCAAGTCGCTCACGGCGGTGTGATTCGCGAGGAATTCCTCTGGCTGCCAAGCCTGGGCCTTAACCTGGTCCTGCGCATGGATGGCTTCGCCTGGCTGTTCTCAGTGCTGGTACTGGGCATCGGCGCGCTTGTCTCGTTGTACGCGCGCTATTACATGTCGCCACAGGACCCGGTACCACGCTTCTTCGCTTTCTTCCTGGCCTTCATGGGCGCCATGCTTGGCTTGGTCATCTCAGGCAACCTGGTGCAGCTGGTGTTCTTCTGGGAGCTGACCAGCCTGTTCTCGTTCCTGCTCATCGGTTATTGGCACCACCGCGCCGACGCCCGCCGCGGCGCTTACATGGCACTGATGGTCACAGGCGCCGGTGGCCTGTGCCTGCTGGTGGGGGCGCTGCTGCTCGGCCATGTGGTCGGCAGCTACGACCTAGACAAGGTCCTGGCTGCCGGCGATACCGTTCGCCAACATGCACTTTACCCCGTGCTGCTGCCGCTGATCCTGATCGGTGCCTTGAGCAAGAGCGCGCAGTTCCCTTTCCAGTTCTGGCTACCCCACGCCATGGCAGCGCCGACACCTGTATCGGCATATTTGCATTCGGCTACCATGGTCAAGGCCGGCGTATTCCTGCTGGCACGGCTCTGGCCAGTGCTATCGGGCAGTGAAGAATGGTTCTGGATCGTCGGCGGTGCTGGCGCCATCACGCTGCTGCTGGGCGCCTTCGCAGCGATGTTCCAGAACGACCTCAAGGGCCTGCTGGCCTACTCCACCATCAGCCACCTGGGCCTGATCACCCTGCTGCTGGGGTTGAACAGCCCGCTGGCCGCTGTTGCCGCCGTCTTCCACATCCTCAACCATGCCACCTTCAAGGCTTCGCTATTCATGGCCGCCGGCATCATCGACCATGAAAGCGGCACCCGCGACATACGCCGCCTCAGCGGCCTGATCCGCCTGGTGCCCTACACCGCCACGCTGGCCATGGTGGCAAGTGCCTCCATGGCCGGCGTGCCGTTGATGAACGGTTTCCTGTCCAAGGAAATGTTCTTCGCCGAAACCGTGTTCATCACATCCACCGCCTGGGTCGAAGCCACGTTACCAGTGATCGCCACCCTCGCCGGCACCTTCAGCGTTGCCTATGCCCTGCGGTTTACCGTTGACGTGTTCTTTGGCCCTACCGCCCAGGACTTGCCACACACGCCTCACGAACCGCCACGCTGGATGCGCGCGCCGGTCGAGTTGCTGGTGCTCACCTGCCTGGTGGTGGGTATTTTCCCCGCCCAGTCAGTCGGCCCGCTGCTGGCCGCCGCTGCCCTGCCGGTAGTAGGGGGCACGTTGCCTGAGTACAGCCTGGCCATCTGGCATGGCTGGAACGCACCGCTGATCATGAGCCTGGTCGCCATGAGTGGCGGTATCGTGCTCTACCTGCTGTTGCGCAACCAATTACGCCGGGGCCGCTTCCCCTACCCGCCGCTGATCGAGCGTTTCAATGGCAAGCGGCTGTTCGAGCACGGCCAGGTGCACCTGATGTTGCTGGCCAAGCGCGTCGAAAGCCTGCTGACCACCCGCCGGTTGCAGGCGCAACTGTTCATGATGGTGCTGGCGGCCTTCCTTGCCGGCCTCACGCCCCTGTTGTACAGCGGGCTAAGCTGGGGCGACCGGCCGAAGATTCCCGGCTCCGGGGTATTTGTTGCACTCTGGCTGATCGCCATCGCCTGCGCGATCGGTGCCGCTTACCAGGCCAAGTATCACCGCCTGGCTGCGTTGATCATGGTCGGCGTCTGCGGCCTGATGACCTGCATCACCTTCGTCTGGTTCTCCGCGCCTGACCTTGCCTTGACCCAGCTGGTGGTCGAGGTGGTTACCACGGTGCTGATCCTGCTCGGCCTGCGCTGGCTGCCGCGGCGAATAGAAGGCGTCTCGCCGCTACCGGGCAGCCTCGATCGCGCCCGCGTTCGGCGCCTGCGCGACTTGCTGCTGGCCATCCTCGTCGGTGGCGGCATGGCGTTGCTGTCCTACGCCATGCTGACCCGCCCCACGCCTAACGACATTTCCTCGTTTTACCTGAGCCGTGCCCTGCCCCAGGGCGGCGGCACCAACGTGGTCAACGTGATGCTGGTGGACTTCCGCGGCTTCGATACCCTCGGTGAAATTACCGTGCTGGTGGCCGTGGCCCTGACCGTGTTCGCCCTCCTGCGTCGCTTCCGCCCCCCTAAGGAGAGCATGCAGCTGCCAGCCCAGCAGCGCCAGCTTGCGCCTGACGTGGTCACCGACCTGATCAACCCGCGCCATGCCACCGACACCGCATTGGGCTTCATGATGGTACCCGCCGTATTGGTGCGTTTGCTCCTGCCCATCGCGCTGCTGGTGTCGATGTACCTGTTCATGCGCGGCCACAACCAGCCGGGCGGCGGCTTCGTCGCCGGCCTGGTGATGTCGGTGGCGTTCATCCTCCAGTACATGGTTGCGGGCACCCAATGGGTCGAGGCGCAGATGAGCCTGCGACCGCTGCGCTGGATGGGCACCGGGCTGTTGTGCGCGACCCTGACCGGGGCCGGTGCCATGTTGCTGGGTTATCCGTTCCTGACCACCCATACCGCCCACCTGCACTTGCCATTGCTCGGCGACGTGCACGTGGCCAGTGCACTGTTCTTCGACATTGGCGTGTACACCGTGGTGGTCGGCTCGACCCTGCTGATCCTCACCGCCCTGGCGCACCAATCGGTCCGTGCCTACCGGCCGGGCCAATCGTCGAAATCCAGCCAAGCAGGAGCCGCCTGATGGAAGAAGTCATTGCAGTCGCCATCGGGGTACTGGCCGCCTCGGGCGTGTGGCTGATCCTGCGCCCACGGACCTACCAGGTGATCATGGGCCTGTGCCTGCTGTCATACGGGGTCAACCTGTTCATTTTCAGTATGGGCAGCCTGTTCATCGGCAAGGAGCCGATCATCAAGGAAGGCGTCACCCAGGACCTTCTGCACTACACCGACCCGCTGCCCCAGGCGCTGGTGCTCACCGCCATCGTCATCAGCTTTGCCATGACCGCGCTGTTCCTCGTGGTGCTGCTGGCGTCACGTGGATTGACTGGCACCGACCATGTGGATGGCAGGGAGCGTGACGAATGACTGTGATGAGTCAGTTGATCGTCGCCCCCATTCTGCTGCCGCTGCTCACTGCAGCGGTGATGCTGTTGCTGGGCGAGAAGCGTCGTCATCTGAAGGCGCGCCTCAACCTGCTGTCGACGTTCGGTGGCCTGGCCATCGCGGCTACCCTGTTGCTGTGGGTTCGCAGCCAAGGGCAGGCTGAGTCCATCGGCGTTTACCTGCCGGGCAACTGGCCTGCGCCCTTCGGCATCGTGCTGGTATTGGACCACCTTTCGGCACTGCTGCTGACCCTGACCGGCGTCATCGGTTTCAGCGCACTGCTGTTCGCCCGCGCCCGCTGGGACAGCGCGGGCGCCAACTTCCACGCACTGTTCCAGATCCAGCTGATGGGCCTTTACGGCGCGTTCCTGACCGCTGACCTGTTCAACCTGTTCGTGTTCTTCGAGGTACTGCTGGCGGCTTCCTATGGCCTGCTGCTGCATGGCTCGGGGCGGGCACGGGTGCGGTCGGGCCTGCATTACATCGCCATCAACCTGTTTGCCTCATCGTTGTTCCTGGTGGGCGCGGCGATGCTCTACGGGGTGACCGGCACGCTCAACATGGCAGACCTGGCGCTGAAGATCCCGCTGGTTCCGGAAGCAGACCGCGGCCTGCTGCACGCTGGGGCGGCGATTCTGGCCGTCGCCTTCCTGGCCAAGGCAGGCATCTGGCCGCTGAATTTCTGGCTGATACCGGCCTACGCCTCGGCCAGCGCGCCAGTAGCGGCGCTGTTTGCCATCATGACCAAGGTTGGCCTGTATGCCGTGCTGCGCCTGTGGACCCTGCTGTTTTCCGGCCAGGCCGGCGCATCGGCGCATTTCGGTGGCCAATGGCTGATCTACGGTGGTTTGGTCACCCTGGCGGTGGCGGCGGTGTCGATCCTGGCGGCGCAACGCCTGGAACGCATGGCCGCACTGAGCATTCTGGTCTCCGCTGGCACCTTGCTCGGCGCTGTCGGTTTTGCCCAGCCGGCCCTGACCGGCGCGGCTTTGTTCTACCTGGTGAACTCAACCCTGGCACTGTGCGCGCTGTTCCTGCTCGCCGAACTGGTCGAACGCTCGCGATCGGCCAACGAAGCGCCGCTGGAAGACGAAGAGGGTGCCATGCCCTCGCCGCTCGAGTCGCTGCACCCACCCAAGGGCATCAACCTCGACGACGAACAAAAGGCCGTTATCGGCCAGATCATCCCCTGGACCATGGCATTCCTCGGCATGAGCTTCATCGCCTGCGCACTGCTAATCATCGGCATGCCCCCGCTATCGGGCTTCGTCGGCAAGCTCAACCTGATCAGCGCACTGTTCAACCCACTGGGTCTGGGCGTTCCGAGCGATCAACCATTGTCCGGAGCAGGCTGGGCATTGGTTGCCCTGCTGATTCTGTCGGGCATGGCTTCGCTGATCGCCTTCGGCCGGGTAGGCATCCTGCGCTTCTGGAAGCCCGAAGAGCGCCCCTCGCCTCTGCTGCGTCGCTATGAATGCCTGCCCATCGTGATCCTGCTCGGGCTGTGCATCATTCTAAGCGTCAGGGCCGAACCGCTGCTGCGCTACACCCAGGACACCGCCGCCAGCTTGCAGGCGCCCGACGCCTACATCCACGCGGTGATGTCCGCCCGCCCCGTCCCTGGCCCGACCTCCCTCGACGTACAGGTGCAGCCATGAGCCGACTGTTCCCCGCTCCGCTGCTGTCGGTCGCGCTGTTCGTGCTCTGGCTGCTGCTGAACCTGTCTGTAAGCCCCGGCAACTTGCTGCTGGCTGCCGCTTTCGCTGTTGTCGCACCCATGCTGCTGGCGCCGCTGCGCCCTCAGCACGCCCATGTGCGGCGGCCACTGGTCGTGGCAAGGTTGATCTGCCGGGTGGGCATCGACGTCATCCAGTCCAACCTGCAAGTCGCCTTGGGTGTGTTGCGGGCAGGGCAGCGGCCACCTCGTTCCGCCTTCGTGCACATCCCGCTGGACCTGCGCGACGCCCACGGCCTCGCGGCGCTATCGATGATCACCACCGTGGTGCCCGGTACGGTCTGGTCGGAACTGGCGCTGGACCGCAGCGTCATGCTGCTGCATGTGTTTGACCTGCAGGATGAGACTGCTTTCATCGAGCACTTCAAACACACTTACGAACGCCCGCTGATGGAGATTTTCGAATGACAGGCCTGCTCGCCAACGCAGTCCTCGCCAGCCTGTTCATCTTCGCCCTGGCCATGGGCCTGGCGCTGATCCGGCTGTTCCGCGGCCCTTCGGCGCAGGACCGGGTACTGGCACTGGACTACCTCTATATTCTGGGCATGCTGATGATGCTGGTACTGGGCATTCGCTATGCCAGTGACACCTATTTCGAAGGCGCCCTGCTGGTTGCCCTCTTTGGCTTTGTCGGCTCGTTCGCCCTGGCCAAATTCCTGCTGCGTGGCGAGGTGATCGAATGAATCAAGCCCTTGAACTGCCGCTCTGGCTGGAACTGCTCACCGCGGCCCTGCTGCTGCTCGGCAGCCTGTTCGCCCTGATCGGGGCGATTGGCTTGCTACGCCTGAAAGACTACTTTCAGCGCATGCACCCACCGGCCCTGGCCTCGACCATTGGCGCCTGGTGCGTTGCACTGGCTTCAATCATCTACTTTTCGTGGCTGAAGCAAAGCCCGGTGCTGCACGCCTGGCTGATTCCCATTCTGCTGTCGATCACTGTACCGGTTACCACACTACTCCTGGCCAGGGCGGCGTTGTTCCGCAAGCGCATGTCCAGGGAAGCAGTACCTGAAGAGGTCAGCAGCGGCCGCGACAGCGGCAACTGATCAACGGCTCGGCGGCCGCCTCAGCCTTGGGTGAGGCGCTGCAGCTCGCGCCGAACCATGGCGGCGTAGGGTGGCGGGCTGAGCTGATAAAGCTGGGCCGCCACCCAGGTCAACCACGCCCCTTGCATCTCCTTGCGCCTGGCAAGCAGGCTTTCGGCCTGCAAGACAGCCTGCGCGTGATACTGCCGATGGAACGCGGCACGCGAACCGGGCAGTGACTCGCCGTCACTCATTCACTTGCCTTGAACGTGATCAGCTCGCCCTTCCGCCATTTGGCAACCTTGCCGGTCACTGCCTTTAGCAACTTGCCCAGGCCTTCCTGCACTTGCTGTTGCGCAGCGAACACCAACATCACGCCCTGGCCGTCGCGGAACACGATGCCCTCGCCTTCAGGCACCGAGACAAACGCGTAATCACCCACACCATAGACATTGAGTTTGATTTCACGGAAGCGCATTTCCAATTTCCCGCCTTCTCGGCTGGGCAACACGGCAGCGCGAAAATGATCGCCGACCTTCAGCTCCAGGCGCTGTTTGTCATCGACAACCAATGCGCTATCGGTATCTATTTCGGCCATGTACAGGCCTTCGGGGTTCTGCTCGGTGACATAGACGAAACGGCCCTGAAACAGCTTGGCCAACTTACCGCGCAAATCGCCCAGGGCGAACAGGGCGTGGGTATCCAGAGTACTGACTGCCAATGAAGTAATCCTCAAACCGGTGACATCCGCCCCCACTCGCAGTCGGTGAGGCGCGGCCATTTAAATTCGATAGGCGAAAAGAATAATTAAGCGATGCGTAATACGTCTGTGCCTAATGGCGATACGGCATGCAGGAAACCTTACTCCGGATTGCCAGACTTAGCCGCAACAGCGAGCTTGGGCACATTCCCCAGTCGGGAAGCGTAACGTCCTACAACTACTCCGCTGGAAAAGATGCGATAGATAACAGCAGGCCCCTCGGCAGAACGGGCTCGGCAATCCATCATCGCTTACTGAGGAAGAAATATGCACGAAAACACTGAAATCCGTCGAGAGGCAAAGAAGATTTCTTATCTTTCAAAACCTCGTTTCGTCGTCATTCCTGCAGGTGTCGAGTTCTTCCACGTCACCGAAAGCGCTACCGGCCAGGTCAAGGGGTTTCGCCGCCGACACCATGATGCCTGTGAGCTCGCCAGACGCCTGGAGCGCTAGTGTGCAATCAGGCGGCCTGCCCCTTGTTCAACTGTTGCAGCCAGGCCGCCTGACACTCCAGCGCCTCGCCGCGCGTAGCGAACGCCGTGCCACGGCGCTCGCCATTGACCAGCACCACCCAACATACCCGCCTACCCAGCGCCTGCAGTGTCTCGGGCACACCTGAGCCAATCATCACGGCCACATCGACTCGGCTATTCATCATCCCCTCCGGAATTTACTTAGCAACCTAACTATATGGTCATGATACGCCCGCGATCAGGCGGGAGAAAGCCAACGTTGGTATAGCTGTGTTGCGCTACGGGCAACAAACTCGTCCGCGCTGAGCCCGGCAAACGCAAAAAGCCCCAGGGATTGCTCCATGGGGCCTGGCACGCAACGCTCGATCAGACCTGACGCTGGTGACGGTCGAGCTGCTCGTGGCGCTCCTGGGCTTCGATGCAGTACTTGGTGGTCGGGCTGATCAGCAGACGCTTCAGGCCAATCGGCTCACCGCTGTCATCGCACCAGCCGAAGCTCTCGTCGGAGATACGGTCCAGCGCCATTTCCAGCTGTGGCAGCAAACGCTGGTCGCGGTCGATGGCATTGACCAACCAGCTACGCTCTTCTTCTACCGAAGCCACGTCAGCAGGGTCCGACGGAGTGTCCAGGCCCTCGATGGTGGCACGGCTCAACTCGATGCGCTCATGGGTTTCGACTTTCATCGACTGCAGCAGGCCAGTGAAGAAGGCCAGCTGATCAGCGTTCATGTAGTCATCGGCCGACATGGCCAGCAACTGTTCCTTGGTCATCGATTTCTCTATGAAAAAATGTGCATTTGGGCGATTCGGGTGCCGCCGACGCCAACGCGTCTGCAGCGGAATTCTTCAAGCGCCAATCGGCACTCTTTTACAGGGGGCGGCAGTCTAAGGCTCCACGTCGCGTGGAGCAACTGCAATCACGGGGGATTTTGACTGAAATGGCACCGATTCCGCCAGCCGGCGTGCCGGGGCCTGTTTCAAGACATGACTCAAACGGTGCGCTGCATGCAGCGCACCGGCCTCTCAACGATCCTTGAACTGCGCTTCGCGCTTGCCAATGAAGGCACTCATGCCCTCCTTCTGATCTTCGGTGGCGAAGGCGGCATGGAACACGCGTCGCTCGAAGCGCACACCCTCGCTGAGGGTGACCTCGAAGGCGCGATTGACGCTCTCCTTGACCATCATGCTGACCGGGATCGATTTGCTGGCGATGGTTGCAGCCACCTTCAACGCTTCCTCGATCAGCTCGGCCTGCGGCACCACGCGTGCCACCAGGCCGGCACGCTCGGCTTCTTCCGCGCCCATCAAGCGCCCCGTCAGGCACAGTTCCATAGCCTTGGCCTTGCCTACCGCACGGGTCAGGCGCTGGGTACCGCCCATGCCCGGCAGCACGCCGAGGTTGATTTCCGGCTGACCGAACTTGGCGTTGTCACCCGCCAGAATGAAGTCGCACATCATCGCCAGCTCGCAACCACCGCCCAAGGCAAAGCCGGACACGGCAGCAATGATCGGTTTGCGGCGGTTGGCAATCCGATCAGCATCGCTGAACAGGTCGTCGACGTAGATCTGCGGATAAGTAAGCTCTGCCATTTCCTTGATATCGGCGCCGGCGGCAAACGCCTTGGCCGAGCCGGTCAGCACCACGCAGCCGATGTTCGGGTCACGCTCGAGCTGGTCCAGAGCCTGGTTGATCTCGCTGACGATCTGCGCGTTCAGCGCGTTCAGCGCCTGGGGCCGGTTGAGGGTGATCAGGCCGACCTTGCCATGGATGTCCAACAGGATGGTTTCGAATGCCATGCAGTCTGCTCCTTCAAAGATTGCGCGCAATGACCATGCGCTGAATGTCGCTGGTGCCTTCGTAGATCTGGCAGACCCGAACGTCGCGGTAGATCCGCTCCAGCGGGAAGTCGCTCAGATAGCCATAACCGCCCAAGGTCTGCAAGGCATCCGAACAGACCTTTTCGGCCATTTCCGAGGCGAAAAGCTTGGCCATCGACGCTTCAACCAGCGCTGGACGCCCGGCATCACGCAGCGCAGCGGCGTGCAGCACCATCTGCCGGGCCACGGCAATGCGCGTGGCCATGTCGGCCAGGCGGAAGGCCACGGCCTGGTGCTCGATCAGTGGTTTGCCGAAGCTCTGCCGTTCTTTGGCATAGTCGCGCGCCACCTCGAAGGCGGCGCGGGCCATCCCGACCGACTGCGAAGCAATACCGATACGCCCCCCCTCCAGGTTGGCCAGGGCGATCTTGTAGCCCTGCCCTTCTTCGCCCAGCCGGTTGGCGACAGGCACGCGCACATTGTCGAAGACGATCTGGCAGGTGTCGGATGCATGCTGGCCGAGTTTGTCTTCCACACGCGCTACCTGGTAACCCGGTGTGTCAGTTGGCACGATGAACGCAGTGATGCCACGCTTGCCGGCCTCCGGGTCGGTGACGGCGAAGACGATGACCACACCGGCGTTCTGCCCGGACGTAATGAACTGCTTGCTGCCGTTGAGTATGTAGTGGTCGCCATCCAGGCGCGCACGGGTCTTCAGGCTACTGGCGTCGGAACCCGCCTGGGGTTCGGTCAGCGCGAAGGCCCCGATCATCGACCCGCTGGCCAAAGGCGCGAGGAACTGCTGCTTTTGCTGCTCGGTGCCAAATTTGAGTATGGGCACGCAACCCACCGAGTTGTGCACGCTCATGATGGTCGAGCAGGCACCATCGCCTGCGGCGATCTCTTCCAGGGCCAGGGCATAGGCCACGTACCCCGTATCGCTGCCGCCGTACTGCTCCGGCACCAGCATGCCGAACAGGCCCAGGGCAGCCATCTCGTCAATGGCTTCGCGCGGGAAGCGATGCGCCTTGTCCCATTGCTCGGCGAACGGCCTTAGACGCTCCTGGGCAAAGTCACGAATGGCGTCGACAATTTGTTGTTGCTCGTCAGTTACCAGCATGGTTCACCTCAGTACAGGCATTCGACGGCGATGGCCGTGGCCTCGCCACCGCCAATGCAGATGGCCGCCACGCCGCGGTGCAGGTTGTTCTGGCGCAGGGCCGACAACAGCGTCACCAGAATCCGGGCGCCCGAAGCGCCGATCGGGTGGCCCAGCGCACAGGCGCCGCCATGGATATTGACCTTGTCGTGTGGCAGGTCGAGGTGCTTCATGGCCGCCAGGGTGACCACAGCGAAGGCTTCGTTGATCTCGAACAGGTCAACTTCGGCCAGATTCCAGCCGGTACGCTTCATCAGCTTGTCGATAGCGCCAATCGGCGCGGTGGGGAACAGCGCCGGGGCATCGGCAAAAGCGGCATGGCCATGGATCACGGCCAACGGTTCAAGGCCGCGCTTGTCTGCTTCGGAGCGGCGCATCAGCACCAGCGCTGCGGCACCGTCGGAGATCGAACTGGAGTTGGCGGCGGTCACCGTACCCCCTTCACGGAAGGCCGGCTTGAGCTGCGGGATCTTGTCCAGGCGCGCCTTGGGTGGCTGCTCGTCATCCTTGACCAGGCGCTTCTCTTTGCCCTCGGTGACTTCCACCGGGACGATCTCGGCAGCGAAAAGGCCGTTCTTGATCGCGTCTTGCGCGCGGGTCAGCGAGGTAATAGCGAACTGGTCCTGGGCTTCGCGGCTGAATGCCCCCGCCTGGGCGCAGTCCTCGGCGAAGGTGCCCATCAGCCGGCCCTTGTCGTAAGCGTCCTCGAGCCCGTCCATGAACATGTGGTCGATGATCTTGCCATGGCCCATGCGGTACCCACCGCGGGCCTTGTCAAGCAGATAGGGGGCATTGGTCATGCTCTCCATGCCGCCAGCCACCACCACATCGGCGGTGCCGGCCAGCAGCAGGTCGTGGGCCATGATTGCCGCTTGCATGCCCGAACCGCACATTTTGTTCAGGGTGGTACACGTGGTGTGTTTGCCCAGGCCTGCGCCCAGCGCGGCCTGGCGCGCCGGGGCCTGCCCCTGGCCTGCCGGCAGCACGCAGCCGAACAGCACCTGCTCGACGCTGGCGGCGTCGATACCGGCGCGTTCGACGGCTGCGCGGATCGCCGCTGCGCCCAGTTGCGGTGCGGTGAGGCTCTTGAGGTCGCCCTGCAGGCCGCCCATGGGCGTGCGCACGGCGCTGACGATGACAATCGGGTCGTTGACGAGGGTCATGTTCAATGCTCCTTACTTGGCAGCCATGCGCAGCGCGCCGTCGAGGCGTATCACCTCGCCGTTGAGCATGCTGTTCTCGATGATGTGGCGGGCCAGAGCGGCGTATTCCTGTGGCCGGCCCAGACGCGGGGGAAACGGTACGCCGGCGGCCAGGGAGTCGCGTACTTCCTGGGTCATGCCGGCCATCATTGGCGTCTCGAAGATGCCGGGAGCGATGGTCATCACCCGGATCCCGAAGCGCGCCAGCTCACGGGCCGCAGGCAGCGTGAGGCTGGCGATCGCGCCTTTGGATGCAGCATAGGCGGCCTGGCCAATCTGCCCGTCATAAGCGGCGATGGAGGCGGTGTTGATGATCACGCCGCGCTCTCCTCCTTCTTCAGCCTGCCCCTCGGCCATGGCTGCCGCGGCAAGGCGTAGCAAGTTGAAACTGCCGATCAGATTGACGTTGATGACCTTGGTGAAGCTGGCCAGGCCATGTGGGCCCTGCTTGCCCAGCACCTTCTCGGCGCCGACGATACCGGCGCAGTTGATCAAGCCATGGATACTGCCGAAAGCACTGACAGCAGCGTCGACCGCCGCCTTTGCGGCCTGCTCGTCACTGATATCGGCGACCGCGGAACGGGCGCTGTCACCCAGTTCGCGTGCCTTGGCTTCGACGGCTTGGGCATTGAGGTCGACCAGCATGACCTTGGCGCCTGCCTCGACCAGCATCTGCGCAGTGGCGGCACCCAGCCCGGAAGCCGCGCCGCTGACGATGAAATGTTTGTGGTTGATCTGCATGTGGGCTCCCTCAGGCGCTGGCACGTGTGGCCAGCGGCGCGTGTTGTTTGGCGATTTCCTGATTGCGCAGGATGAAGCGTTGCAGCTTGCCGCTCGGCGTCTTGGGCAGCTCGCTGACGAATTCGATTTCACGCGGATAGGCGTGGGCATACAGTCGCTGGCGCACGTGATGACGCAAGGTATCCTCCAGCTCGGCGGTGCCTGCCACGCCTTTGGCCAGGACGACGAAGGCCTTGATCAGCTCCGTGCGTTCCGGGTCGGGCTTGCCGATGACTGCCGCTTCGATCACCGTCGGGTGCTCGATCAGCGCGCTTTCCACATCGAAAGGGCCAACCCGGTAACCGGAGGTGGTGATCACATCGTCGCTGCGGCCGACAAAGCTGATGCTGCCGTCGGCGTTGAGCTCGACGGTATCGCCGCTGAGGTAATACTTGCCGACGAACGATTTTGTAGGCACACCGCGATAGCCGCCAAACCAGCACAAGGGCGATTGCTCACGGTCTACGGCCAGAATGCCTGGTTGCCCGACCGCCAGCTCCGCGCCCTGCTCATCGAGCACGACGATACGGTGGCCTGGAATGGCGAAACCGGCAGCCCCTGGATGCACGGGGTGCTTCAAGCCATGGTGGTTACACAGCACCATCCCCAGTTCGGTCTGGCCGTAGTGATCGTGGATGGTCACCCCCAATTCGTCGGCAAACCAGCGAATGACCTCCGGGTTGAGGGGCTCGCCGGCACTGCTGACCGCCCGCAGGCGGCCTTGGATTGGCGCGGAAAAATCACTGCCCGCAGCGATCAGCAACCGATAGGCCGTAGGCGAACCGGCCAGGTTGCTGATGCCCAGCTTGTTGATGATGCGCGCGCAGCTCTCGACGCTGAACGGGCCATCGTAGAAGGTCGTGGCGTGGCCCAGCGACAACGGGCCGGTCACTGCGTAATACAGGCCATATGCCCAACCTGGATCGGCCAGGTTCCAGAAGTTGTCTTCCGGGCGCAGGTCAATGGCATCACGCATGTAGCCCTGGAAGGCGACGATGGCGCGCAGCGGCACTTCCAGGGGTTTGGCAGGGCCGGTAGTGCCCGAGGTGAACATCAACAGGAAAGGGTCGTCACCCGTGCGCATGACAGGTTCACAGCCATCTGCAACGTGTTCGAGGCTGGCATGGAAATCCAGTTCGCCAGCGCGTGCATGAACTGTGATGACGTTCGGGCAATCACTTACCTCATCCAGCTTGGCGCGGTTCTGCTGGTCGGTCACGACGACGCGCGCTGCGGACTGTTCCAGGCGATGTTCGATGGCCTTGGGGCCGAAGGCAGTGAACAGCGGCTGATAGACCGCACCCAGGCGCCAGGTGGCGAGGATGGTCACGAGCAATTCGGGGGTGCGTGGCATCAAGCCGGCAACACGGTCGCCGGCGCCTACCCCCTGGGCTTTCAGCACGTTGGCAAAGCGTGCCGCCAAGCCGGCCAGCTCATCGAAGGTATATTGCTTGCTGTCGCCATCACGGCCTTCCCACAGCAGCGCCAGCTTGCCGCTGCCAACATGGCGGTCGCAGCATTCAACACAGGCATTGAGCGCATTCAGTTGCCCGTGCAGCCCTGTGCGGGCAGCCTGGGCATGGTCGAACGAACGGGCGGCGTCGGCGTAATCACGCATCGTCAGACTCCTGGTTGTTATTGTTGGAGTGCACCATTGGTCTGACGATGTTGTCGCTACATGCCCTGACGGGCAATGGCCAAAGCTGTCAATCTGGATGACCGGTTTGGTCGCCAGGTGGCAGAGTTGAATCCGCGTCGGGCTTGAGCATGGGTGTGGTCAGCAAGATGACCAAACGGTTTTTCATGTACGCAAGCTTTTCGGCCACCTCAGCGGTTTGCTCAAGATATTGCTGGCTGGTCATCTCGGACTGCCGGTCATACAGCTGGTCCAGGCTATTCTGGGATTGCTCGAGCATGGGCGCGAACGCCTCCGCGTTTTGCGTTTCCAGCCATTCGCTCCAGAACTTCTGCTGGCTCAGGAAAGCGGCTTTTGCATCCACCGTGCCCGCTTCCCGCACAAAGGCCCGTGCCGCATCGAGTTCCTCATCGCTGACGTTGGCTATCGTGCCAAACAACATCGAGTGTGGCTGGCTTGGCAGCTGCATTTCTTCGGCCAGCTCCAATCGAAAATAAAGGCTGACCTCGACGGCATCAAGATGTGGGGCGCTCACGGTTTTTTCAGCGATGTATCTGCCGATATGTTCTTTCAGCAGCGTGAGACGGAACAAACCCTGGCCCAATTCGAGCAATGCCTGCTCGGCCCCTGCTGTCGAACGCTTTGCATTGCTCACCAATGCGAGAAGATGCAGTTCGCTGAAGCGATCGGCGACATCATCGGCACAGGTAACGTTGCCAACCGCATGGACGTGAACGTCGTCGGCCAGCGCAGTGTCGGTGTCCATGGCGTCAAGCAGCGTCCATACTCGAGCATCGAGCGCACTGCGGTGGGCCGGATTGCGATAGTCGCTGCTGTGCTGCAGCCTGCCCAAGATGGTTTCCAGTTCTCGGCTCCTAGGGTCAGCGAACAGTCGATCCCACGTCGCCTCACGCGCTTTCGCCTGCTCACCGGTCACCCAAACCGCCCTGGCAGCCGGCGGCTCCGGGACTGGTTGTCGGGCCGGCGGATGGACCGGCGCAGGGCGTGCATACAGACGCTCCAGCTGAGCTCTCTCAACGGCATTTCGCTCCAGCAGAATCGAAACACGGTAGCTATACGGCATTGCCTGGATGGCTTCTGGTACGTTGATCAGGTTATTGGAACGCAGATCAATCCAGCGCAGTAAGTGACACCGTTCCAGCCCTACAGGCCATTCCAGCAGCCCGCACAGCCGAAGGTTCAAGCGCCTCAACCCTGAACCCCAATTGCCCAGATGCAGAATGCGAATCGGATTGAAACTGAGGTCCAGATCCTGCAAACGGCTCAGTGGGCTGAGCACCTCGGATATGCGCTCGCCGTTGCGAATACCGTTGTACGAAAGATCCAGCCGTTCAAGAAATCGTAGATGCCGAATCCCGACCGGCAGTGCTAGCAGGCGGTTGCGCGCCATATTCAGACGGCGAACGTTCCTGAAGCAACTGAAGAAGGCTTCTGGAGCCCCCTGCAGAGGGGTATTGACCATTGCCAGGGATGTGACGTGATGGAAGTCGATCTCGGCATCCAATTCAGGCAGGCTGCTCACATGATGGCCGCTCAGGTCCAGAACAAAGCCGCGCACGGCATTTTCATGGACATCGAGCGGCAATTGCCTGCGCCAAGCTTGTTGCATCCTTCGCCCAAGCATGCGACGCGCAGTCCGCTCCCCTGCTGGCCCATCCGCTACCCACGTTTCCAGGCGTTGGCCGAGCATATGATAGTTCTGCTCTTCCAGAATCAGCGCTGCGTAAGGGTTCGCAGTGTCCAGAATGCGAAACAGATGCTCATCGATCTGCCTGGGCGTATCCCCCTCGTAGAGCCTGGCCAATCGCCGTCGAACCCGCCACCCCGGGCTTCGCGCCTGAGATACGCTGCCGCCCAACGGATACCCTACACGGCCATCTTCCAACCGCTGCCCCGGATTGAACCAGCCCTGCTCCTGCCGCCAGCCCAATTGTTTCACCAGCTTCTGCCGGCCGGTGGGCAGGAGCTCAACGACCCGTTGCCGTAGCTCGTCAGCTTGATCCTCGCTGCCGAGGCCAAGGTCGGTTTTCTGTTGCGCAGTCAGTAACGTGGCAATGGCCTGGAAGAGGTCATCAGGCGCGCTGCTCTGCTCTGGCAGCTCAAATCCTTGAGCGTCATACAGCATGAGGGCACCCGCATCACGAACGATTGTTATCTGATCCTTTTGCGGTGCCTGCGCGTTGATAATTGCCAGCAGGCGCCCTTGCGCCGAAACGGAGTGTAATTCAACGCGACGCGAGAAGGACCAGTGGTCAAGCCTTGACAGCAAACCCAGCGCCAACTCGTCACTGACATCACTGTACGCGTTTCGCAGCATCACGCCCTGCACGGCATGATTGAGCCTGGCCAGCTGGAGCAAGGGGCGCGCCTTGCTGGAAACAGACAACGGCAGCCGCTGCAGCAACTCGACCGCTTCCCGCTCGTCGGCGGTCACCTGACAGGCCAGCTCGATGGCGTAATCGGTGGGCAAGCCAGGGAAATCCCGTTGGAGCACCTGAACAACCGGGTCAGAACCTGGCTCGACGAATGTCAGGTGGTCGAACAGGCCACGACGCAGCTCTGTCTGTTGGTCAAACATAGCACCAGGGAGCTCAGCATCTGTCAGCTCGGCGAAACCGGGGCGCGTCTTGCACCAATCGAGCAGCGCCAGGTCATCGGTCACAGTCGCACCGGGCGCCAGCGCCTTGAAGAACCGCTCGACCCTTTCATCGGCCTCGAAACGGCGCAGCGTATCGCGCAGGTTGGCCGGCAAAGGACGATTCTCCATCAGGATCCCGCGCAGTTCGTCCACATCGCTGCAAGCCGCCTGCAGCACCTGCTCGGCGCGTTGCTGGCCAAGGGGACGTTGCTGTGGCCAAAGGCGCGCGAGCATCCGATGCGCATCTTTCCAGTCCATGGGCGAGTCGTCAGGTAACAGCCACAGGCGCTCGGCGTTGCGCTGCAGCACTGGCCCGTAAGCCTGTGGCCGGTCGGGGTGGAGCAGCCGCCAGGCCCCGTTCTCACTCGGCTGATGCACCTCGTAACATTGCTCGCCGACCCTTAGCCAACGGCGGTTGCCTCGGCAATGCAAGCCATCTGCACCCATGACCGCGTCATCGGGCAGTTCGCTCTGGTAGATACTCAGGTCGCCGCTCCACAGCCCTTGGCTATCATCGTCCAACGCAACCGCTTCCAGGCCCTCGACCAGCGCCGTGTCGACCAAACGGCCGACAGCGGCGCCTGCAACTACCCCAGCAGCCGTGGCGGCGACAACCTGCGCCACGTTCAGTGCATGCTGCAATGCTTCGTGGTCATGCCCCTTGGCCCAGTCTGTAACGCCTTCGTACACCTGGGCGCAAACATCCTTCAGCAACGCCCCCAATAGCACGGCCCCTACCGCCGGGATGAAGAACCCGGCCAGCCCGACCAGCCCCCAGCCTAGCGATTTCCAGTCCTCAAGGCGTTTACGGCTGGCCTCGGCATCAGCGTCTGCGTTAGGTACAAGCAGCAGTTTGGCATCCGCGCGCACGCGCTCGACCTGTTCATCCACCCAGCGGGTGAAGACTGTGCCATGAACGGTCATGCCCTCTATCTGCAGGTCTGGCACTGCATCCATCAAGCGCGATTGCAGCTGCTCGAAGAACGCGTTGCGTGCATCCAGCGCGATCAATTGCAGGAGTTCGCCCAGATACCCCTGGCGCTTCAGGTCGGACACCATCTCAGCTTGCAAGCCCTGGGTTGAGCTGTGCCAGCGCAGTGGGTTGTCAGCATCGCCAGGCATGTAGGTCACGACACCTGCGTTGTCGCCATCGGCAGTTTGCAACTGGATGATCAATGCCTCATGGACCAGCACGTCCAGCATGGACATCAGCCCTGGATACGCCGTGAGCCTGGGCTCGGGACCCGTGCCGGTGGGGCTCTCGACGTAGTACTCCAGGGCGGCTTTCACATCGGTGTCGATCTTGCCCTTCAGAAATGCGACATGCACGGCCAGCTTGAATCCCGCCAGCTTGTCCGCCACCAGCAGTGGCTTGTTCTGGGTGAAATGTTGATCGAGCAATACCTGGTACTGCTTGCCAGCATCCAGTAGGCGGCACGCTTCGATCAATTGTGCGGTGTTGCCCATCACCCCTTCATCGTCAACCTGGACGACCAGGCCACTGCCACTGAACGGGATGTAACCTTCGGCAAAGTTCTGCATCAGGCGCGACAGCGCTGGCTGTACTTCGAAAGAGTCTTCGAGATGGGGAAACGATTGCCCAACCGGTTTACGAAGCTGTGTTCGCCACTGCAATTCATTCAGTGTTCGCCCACTGGGCAGCATGCCTGCCAGGGCTTCGGAGAATTTGCTCTCGGCGAACGCCTGGAGCGGTACAGCTGCCTTGGTCGCGCTGGCCACGGCTAGTTGGCTGACTCTATGGCTGGCGATCAATACCCGCAACGTGTGGATGTCGGCTGCAGAGGCAGCTTTGATCCATTGAGGGAGCGATTGGGTGAAAGCGGCAGCAGCCTTTTGCATATCTTCGGCAGTGACGCTGGTGCGGGTACTGGGTTCAGTCGGAAACGTTCGCATGAGGAGCCCTCTGTGTTGAAGAGAGGGCACAATCTTTCACTCATTGCGGCGAAGCTTCAGAGGGAAGCCAAACAGCTGCCGCAGTCAATGCAGACCGCCGCTCAGCAGTGAGGATCACGCGCCTGGACTAACGCACGGTAGTGCCCGGGGTTGCAGCCAAACCACTTGCGAAAGGCCTTGTAGAACGAGCTGCTGTCGGCAAACCCCAGCCGCTCGGCGATGTCCGCCATGGCGGGTTCAGCCTCGCTGAGCCAGGCAATCGCCAATTCACGTCGCACGCTGTCCTTGAGCCCTTGATAGGTCTGCCCTTCCTCGGCCAGGCGCCGACGCAGGGTGGAAGGCGACAAGCACAATTGCCGGGCCAGGGCGTCGGCGTCGGGCCACTGGTTCGGGTGCCGATGCAACAGATCGTTGCGCACACGCCGCCCCAGGCTGGCGGGGTCGCGATACTTGACCAGAATATTGCCCGGCGCTTCGGCTAGAAAGCGTTGCAATTCCTGCGGCGTACGCTTGATTGGCAGGTCAAGGCTGTCGGCGGCAATGATCATTCGCGTACGCGGCCGGTCGAATTGCAAGCTTTCCGAAAACATGACCCGGTAATCATCGCAGAACGAAGGCTCGGCGCAGCGCAGGTCGATGGCCAGGATCGGGATGCGCCGGCCCGCCAGCCAGCAGGCCACGCCGTGCACGATCATCCAGAAAGTGAAATAGGTGAAGGCTCGGCGCGGCTGTTCGCGGGGTTCATTGATGACGATTTCAGCGAGGCTCTGCTGGCGTATCAGGGTTGGATGCAGGTCCGCGAGCATCAACGAGAGAAAACCCAGCGCGACGTCCAGCCCCTCACCGAGCGTCGGCTGGGCCATGGCTGCACGGGTCATGAAGGCCAGGCTGCCGACGGCCAGGCCACGCGGGTCCATAGCGAAAAATTCATCATTGCAGCGCCGCGCCAGCAGCCGCCAAAGCTGGGCATAGGCATCAGCACTCACCCGCGCCTCTGGCAGCTCAAGCTGCGCCGGGTCTATACCAGCACGCCGCAGCACACCGACATCGGGTTGCCCTGCCGGGCAGGTCTGCAACAGCGCTTCGCGCACCAATTGCATGGAGATGGTGTCTTTTTCGCTCATCGGCCATCCAGGTTGATCTGTGCCGGCCATCTTAGGCCCGGTCAAAAAAAACGCCAGCCCTGCCTCACGGGTTGGCGGCCAGGCCTAGGAATGCCTGTATCAAACGTAGTTCGCGACGACGCTCCAGGCAGCCGATCATGTGCTGGTTGACCAGGCCCTCACCCGCCAGCGGCCGCGCCACCACACGCGGATCGTTGGCCACCTCGGTAGACGAAACCACCCCCACGCCCAATTCCGAAGCCACCGCCTCGGTGACCGCCTCGCGGCTGTCCAGCTCCAGCAATACACGGGGGTGCACCCCAGCTGCAGCACAGGCTTTGTCGAAGGTACGGCGGGTGGTCGAACTGGGCTCTCGCAATACCATGATCTGCTGGTCTAGCTCGGCCAACGGCAAATCATCCTCGCCGCTCGCCCAGGCATGCCCCGCCGGCAGCAGCGCGCACAGGCGCGACTCGCACAGGGCCTGCAGGTACAGGCCCTTGCGCGGTTCGATCTCGGTCAGCACGGCAACATCGGCATGTTCGGAAAGCAATGCCGCCAGCGTCTCCTGGGCATTGCCCAGGCGCAGGTTGACGGTGATGCCAGGGTAACGCTCGCGCAGCTGAGCGAGCATCGGCATGACCCGGTGCGGGCCATCCGCAGCGACCTCCAGGCGGCCAGTGAGCAACTGCCGATTGGCCTCGAGCATGGCCTGTGCCTCTTCCGCCAGGCCGAACATGGCCCGGGTAATGGCTGCCAGGCGGGTGCCCTCTTCGGTCAGCTCGACCCGCCTTGCGGTGCGCCGCAACAAGGTGATCTGGTAGTGCTCTTCCAGCGCCTTGACGTGCCCGGTGACCGCCGGCTGGCTGATGAACAACCGCGCGGCGGCGCGCGTAAAGCTGCCTTCGCGGGCAACGGCATCGAAGGCACGTAGCTGAAACAGGTTCATATTTATCGGCCTGGCTTATAGCTCGAATAACAACAAACAATTTGATTGATAGGGAGGGGAATTGCAACCTAGGCCCCGTAGTTTCAACGCCAGATCTTCCGGCTGACCACCCGCCGCTTGTGAGGAACCACGGAATGAGCACCGCCCCGATCCTGTTGACCCCCGGCCCCCTGACCACCTCCACCCGCACCCGCCAAGCCATGCTGGTGGACTGGGGCTCCTGGGACCGCGACTTCAACCAACTTACTGCCAGCGTCTGCGAACAATTGCTCGCCATCATCGACGGCAGCGCCAGCCACCACTGCGTCCCCCTGCAGGGCAGTGGCACCTTTGCCGTGGAAGCCGCCATCGGCACCCTGGTACCACGCGACGGCAAAGTGCTGGTACTGATCAACGGCGCCTACGGTCAACGCCTGGCAAAGATCTGCAAGGTTCTGGGGCGCACCTACAGCACCTTCGAGACCGCCGAAGACCAGCCGACCACCGCTGCCGATGTCGATCGCCTGCTGGCCGCTGACCCGGCCGTGACCCACGTGGCGTTGATCCACTGCGAAACCAGCACCGGTATCCTCAACCCGCTGCCGGAGATTGCCCAGGTGATCAAGCGCCACGGCAAGCGCCTGATCATCGATGCCATGAGTTCGTTCGGCGCGCTGCCGATCGATGCCCGCGCAATCCCCTTCGAAGCATTGATCGCCGCCTCCGGCAAATGCCTGGAAGGCGTACCGGGCATGGGCTTCGTCTTCGCTGAAAAAACCGCACTGGCCGCCGCAGAAGGCAACGCCCACTCGCTGGCCATGGACCTGCATGATCAGCACACGTACATGGCCAAGACCGGCCAGTGGCGCTTCACCCCGCCCACCCACGTGGTCGCCGCCCTGCACGAGGCGCTGCAGCAGTACAACGAGGAAGGCGGCCTGCCCGCCCGCCATCAGCGCTACGCCGACAACTGCAAGACCCTGCTCGACGGCATGGCTGCCATCGGCCTGCGCAGCTTCCTGCCGGCCGACATCCAGGCGCCGATCATCGTCACCTTCCACGCCCCGAACGACGCTCGCTATCAGTTCAAGGATTTCTACGAACGGGTTAAAGCCAAGGGCTTCATCCTCTACCCAGGCAAGCTGACCCAGGTCGAGACGTTCCGCGTCGGCTGCATCGGCGTGGTCGGCCCGGACGGCATGCAAGCCGCTGTAAATGCCGTGGCCGACGTGCTACGGGAAATGGAAGTGCTGGATATCTAACCCTTTGCCCACCCGATTTCAGGAATCAGCGCACATGAACTACAGCAACCCTACCCAGCTGCAAGCCGCCATCCTCGACTGGGCCGGTACCGTGGTCGACTTCGGCTCCTTCGCCCCAACGCAGATTTTTGTCGAAGCCTTCGCCGAGTTCGACGTGCAGGTGTCCATTGAAGAAGCCCGTGGCCCGATGGGCATGGGCAAGTGGGACCACATACGCACCCTGTGCGACGTGCCTGCCATCGCCGAACGTTACCGCACAGTCTTCGGCCGCACTCCGACTGACGATGACGTCACCGCCATCTACAACCGCTTCATGCCACTGCAGATCGAAAAGATTGCTGTGCACTCGGCGCTGATCCCTGGCGCCCTGGACACCCTGACCGGCTTGCGCAACGGCGGCCTGAAGATCGGCTCGTGCTCGGGCTACCCGAAAGTGGTGATGGACAAGGTGGTGGAACTGGCCGCGCAGAACGGCTATGTCGCCGACCACGTGGTGGCCACCGACGAAACCCCGAACGGCCGCCCATGGCCGGCCCAGGCGCTGGCCAACGTGATTGCCCTGGGCATCGACGATGTGGCGGCCTGCGTGAAGGTTGACGATACCGTGCCGGGCATCCTCGAAGGTCGCCGCGCCGGCATGTGGACCGTGGCCCTGGTGTGCTCGGGCAACGCGCTGGGCCTGACCTGGGAAGGGTACCGGGCCTTGAGCGCAGAGAAGCTGGAGAGCGAGCGCAAGCGTATTCACGCAATGTTCGAAAGCTCGCGCCCGCACTACCTGATCGACACCATCAATGAACTGCCGGAGGTGATCGCCGACATCAACCGCCGCTTGGCCAAGGGGGAGATGCCGCAGGCGTTCTGACCAATCAGTGCAGTGCGCATCGTGGGCAAGCCCGCCCCTTACAGGGATTATGGTGAACCTGTAAGGGCGGGCTTGCCCGCGGTAGCGTCATATCAGACCGCCCGGTTCAACTTCACCCAGGACGCGAACTTGTCGATGAAGCCCTGCAAAAATGGCCGGGTCTTGTCACCGAGCTTGCCGCTGTCCTCGAACAGGGTCGCCGCCCCACCGATGTAGGCCTCGGGCATCTGCATGCACGGCATGTCGAGAAACACCAGCGACTGACGTACGGCATGGTTGGCACCAAACCCGCCAATGGCCCCCGGCGACACGCTGACCACCGCAGCCGGCTTGCCACTCCAGGCGCTTTGCCCGTAAGGCCGTGAGCCTACGTCGATGGCATTCTTCAGCGCACCGGGTACCGAACGGTTGTACTCCGGGGTAACGAACAGCACCGCATCACTGTGGCGGATCTCCTCGCGAAAACGTTTCCAGGGCTCTGGGACGCCAGCGGCCTCGACATCTTCGTTGTACAACGGCAAGTCGCCGATCTCTATGATTTTCAGGTTGAGACTGGACGGCGCCAGCTCTGCAAGGGCGCGGGCCACCTTGCGGTTGTAGGAGTCCTTGCGCAAGCTGCCGACGACGACCGCTACCGAATACACCTGGCTCATGGCGATTTCCAACCTTTGCTGGGTAAGAGACTTGGTAGTTATAGATGACCGTTCTTCGGCGCTTTGGTTTTTTTTAACGAGGCGGAAAACTTCCGGGTACCTTCCACGGTCTATCCATGCAGACATTTCCTACGTATTTCAGAGGTTTTCACCTAAATGGCAGCAGTAATGGTCGGCCAATTCCACGCCCGTGACGCCGAAGGCCGTATCTACCCCGTTCACGAGTTCCAGGAGTCCACCCTGCAGACCGATGGCAGCGCCATGGGCTCGCCGATCACCACCTATCGCCTGGCCATCGGCGACCGGGTCAACCACCTGGGTGAAGACCGCTTCGAACTGGCGCAGACCGGCGTCGAGATCATTCGCATTCCTTGACGCAATCCACGGTATAGGTGCCGGTCTCGTTCTGCAGGCCGTGCACATCGGCGACAAAGCCCGGGAAACCGCTGTTGAAGGCTCGGGCAAACGCCAAATAGTCGAGGATCGAGCGGGTCGCTTCGGTGAACCGCTCGCCTGGCATGATCAGCGGGATGCCGGGTGGGTACGGCACCAGCATCACCGCCGCGATGCGGCCGAGCAGCGCTTCTATCGGCACCGCCTCCACCTCTCCACGCACCATCTGGTCGTAAGCCCGAGCCGGGCTGAGTGCTGCATCCGGCAAACGGCTGAATAGCCGCTTGAGCTGCTTGGCCGTGGCATTCACGCGGTAGCAGTCATGCAGCTGGTCGCACAGGTCACGCAAGCCGATACCTTGATAGCGCGCCCCATCGACCGCAACGATGCTGGGCAGGCACAGCTTCAAGGCAGTGTTGGCATCATAGTGGCGTTTGAATTCCAGCAGTTCGGTCATCAGCGTGCTCCACTTGCCCTTGGTGATACCCATGGAGAACAGCACAAGGAAGCTGTACAGCCCGGTCTTCTCCACCACCAGCCCGCGCTCCCAGAGAAACTTGCTGACCACCGCTGCTGGAATGCCATGCTCACCTGGAACGCCGTCGGCACTCAGCCCTGGCATCACCAGGGTAACCTTGAGCGGGTCGAGCAGCACATAATCGTCAGCCACCTCGCCAAAGCCATGCCATTGCGCCCCCGGTTGCAGCAGCCAGTCCTGCGCGGCTAATTGGGTAATGCCCTCTGCTGCCGGCGGTTGCCAGATGCTGAACCACCAATCGCCTGCGGCGATGTGCTCGCGCAGGTTGGCCAGGGCACGCCTAAAGCTCAGCGCCTCGTCGAACATTTCCTGCAGCAGCGACCGCCCGGCGGGGCCCTCCATCATGGTCGACGCTACATCCAGTGACGCCAGGATGCTGTACTGCGGGGAAGTGGAGATGTGCATCATGAATGCTTCGTTGAAGCGGTCGCGGTCCAGTTGCCGCTGCGCACCGTCCTGCACGTGGATCATCGACGCCTGGCTGAAGGCTGCCAGCAGCTTGTGCGTCGAATGAGTGCTGAACACCAGCGGGCTCCCCTCCGTGCACTCGGTGCCCATGGCATAGCGGCCGGTGAAGAACTCGTGAAACGCCGCATAGGCGAACCAGGCCTCGTCGAAATGCAGCACCTCGGCGCTGCTGCCCAGGGCCTGCTTGATCAGCCCGGCGTGGTAGCACAGGCCGTCATAGGTGGAGTTGGTCACGACCGCCAGTTTGATGCGCGGTTCACGGCCCTTGGCCAAAGGGTTGGCCAGTATCTTGGACTGGATCGACTCGGGGCTGAACTCACTGAGAGGAATCGGCCCGATGATGCCTAGCTCATTGCGCTCCGGGCACAGGTAGATGGGGATGGCGCCCGTCATGATGATTGCGTGCACTACCGACTTGTGGCAGTTGCGATCCACCAGCACCAGGTCGTCGCGGCCGACCATGGCGTGCCAGACAATCTTGTTGGCGGTGGAGGTGCCGTTGATGACGAAGAACGTATGGTCGGCACCGAAGTTGCGCGCGGCGCGGGCTTCGGCCTCGGCCAAGGGCCCGGTATGGTCGAGCAATGAACCTAGCTCCGGTACCGAGACCGACAGGTCAGAGCGCAGCGTGTTCTCGCCAAAGAATTGATGGAAGGCCTGCCCCACCGGGCTTTTGCGATAGGCCACACCACCGCCGTGGCCGGGTGTATGCCAGGAATAGTTGGACTGTGCGGTGTGCTGCACCAGCGCCTTGAAGAACGGCGGCAGCAGGCCGTCGAGGTAATTGTGCGCGGCACGGGCCACCTGGCGGGCCAGGAAGGGCACGGTGTCTTCAAACAGGTAGAGGATGCCGCGTAGCTGGTTGAGCTCGCTCATGGCCTCGGCGGGGGCGTTTTCCAGGGTGACCTGTTCGCCCAGGGCGAAGATCGGCAGGTTAGGCGCACGCTGGCGGGCCAGGCGAATCAGTTCGGCGATGTTCTGCAGCAGGTGGGTGTTTTCGCCAATGCCTTCAGCGGCGATCAGCATGCAGGCCAGGCCGTGATGGGTCGCAGCGACCAGGCGCGCTTCGGCGTTATCCGCGGCGGCGAGGATGGCGAAACCGTCCTGGCGCAGCTCTTCGGCGATCCCCCGCACGCGTTCGCCGGCAACGCTGTCGGCCTTGATGGCGCGGTGGACGATGAGGATCGGGAACTTGAGGTCCTTGTACATCAGGCGGCTACCTCCGAAGGACGGATCGTCCATCTCAGGGTAGTTGAGCCTGATGGTTTAAGTGCCGGCCCTGTCGCCGGTACGGACGATCAGCTAGCCGGCAGGTGTTTCGGTCAAGGCCTGCCACATCGAAGGCCCGCCCGCCGACTTGGCAATTGCCGCCAGACGCTCGGCATGCGCCTCCAGCTCCTCGGCATTGGCCATGATCACCCGCCCTGGCGCACGCCCGGTAATGCGGCGAATCTCGCTGCCACCGCTGCCTTGGCCATCGTTGTCACCGTCCTGCCCGTTGCCAGCCAGCGAAAGGCTGGTCTGGCCACCGGTCATCGCCAGGTAGACGTCGGCCAACAATTCCGAGTCGAGCAATGCGCCGTGCAGCTCACGGCCGGAGTTGTCGATGTCGTAACGTTTGCACAGCGCGTCGAGACTGTTGCGCTGGCCAGGGTGGCGGGCACGCGCCAGCAGCAAGGTATCGAGAATGGTGCAGTGCTGCGAAATATCGGCGCGGTCGCGCTGCCCCAGCAAGGCGAATTCGTTGTTGATGAAGCCGACGTCGAACGCCGCGTTGTGGATGACCAGCGTGGCGCCCTGGATGAATTCGAAGAACTCGTCGGCCACATCGCCGAAACGAGGTTTGCCGATCAGGAAGGCGTCCGTGATGCCGTGGACGTTGATCGCGCCCTCGTCACTCTCGCGGTCCGGCTGTAGGTACACGTGGAAATGCCGACCGGTCAGGCGCCGGCCCATGACTTCCACGCACCCGATCTCGATGATCCGGTGGCCTTCGCTGACCGGCATGCCGGTGGTTTCGGTATCGAGAATGACCAGGCGTTTATCTTGTTGCTGCTGCTCCACGCGGGGCGCTCCGACTTGCATCAGTTACAAAGCCGGGGATTGTACCCCAGCTCAACGCTTGGCGCGCACCTCGTCGACACCACGGTTGGCTAGCTGGTCGGCGCGCTCGTTGCCAGGGTGGCCGATGTGCCCGCGCACCCACTTCCAGGTGACCTTGTGCCGGTTGACCTGCTCATCGAGCTGCTGCCACAGGTCGGCATTCTTCACCGGCTCTTTCGCGGCGGTCTTCCACCCGCGTTTCTTCCAATTGACCATCCACTCGTTGATGCCCTTCATCACGTACTGCGAGTCGGTGGTCAGCACCACCTCGCATTCGCGCTTCAGCGCCATCAAACCCTGGATCGCAGCCATCAGCTCCATGCGGTTGTTGGTGGTTTCGCGCTCGCCGCCCCACAGTTCCTTTTCGACGCCCTTGTAGATCAACAGGACGCCCCAGCCGCCGGGGCCGGGATTGCCCTTGCAGGCACCATCGGTATACAGCTCGACGCTATCGCTCATGTACCACTCATGTTCAGTGCTTTTCGGTGTCAGGGCTTGCCGCAGTGCGGTTGACCTTGGCCAGGGGCAATGGCAGCAACTTGCCCATCGGCTCGCGGCGCTCGAGGCGCAGCGGCCTCAGGCCAACCACCATCTTGCGCGCCACCAGCAGGTAAACCCCGCCGCCCGAGCTTTGCCAACCGCCTGCAACCCGTTCCCAGCCCGCCAGGCGTTGTTGCCAGGCCGGCGAGGCAAGCGGCGGACGATAGCACCCGAAGCGGCGTTTCTCCAGCGCGAAGCCCAGCAGGTTGAGCCAGTCGCCGACCCGGGACGGCGAGATGCAGCGGGCCTTGCGCAACGCGCCATGGCTAAAGAAGTGGCGCACGCCCCAGCTGCTCCAGGGGTTGATGCCAACGATCAGCAGGTGGCCACCCGGGCGCACTGCGCTGGCTGCCTCGCGCAGCAGGCCATGGGGCGACAGGCTGAAGTCCAGGCCGTGCTGCAGCACGACCACGTCGGCGGCGTGCTCGCTCAACGGCCAGGCCTGTTCCTCGCAGACAATCTCCACCCCCGGCAACGGCGCACCCAGGCGCACGTTGCGCTGCACCTGGGGTGCGCTGGGCGGCGCTTCGGCGCAGGGGCCGTAATGCACCAGGTAACCGCCGAAGAAGCGCCCGAGCTCTTCCTCCAGCAGCTTTTCCTCTTCCTTCAGCATCAGCTGGCCGAGCGGGCCGTTGAACCACTCACGGGCCAGGCTGATCAGTTCGACCCAGTCCGGGTCGGCCTGGGCAAAGGCTTGGTCGGTCATTACGCTCTCCCTCGAAGGTTCTCGCACCGCGCCATCGCGGCTAAGATGCCCTCATGTGCCACGCTTGGCGATACGGATCCGCACCATGATACAGATCGATGCTCTCCCCGCTTTCTCCGACAACTACATCTGGTTGTTACAGGATACTGCCAAACGCCGCTGTGCGGTGGTCGACCCCGGTGATGCCAGCCCGGTGGAAGCCTGGCTGGCCGCCAACCCCGGCTGGGTGCTGGAAGACATCCTGGTGACCCACCATCACCAGGACCATGTCGGCGGTGTGGCACGGCTCAAGCAACTGACCGGTGCCCGCGTCTGCGGCCCGGCCAACGAGCAAATCCCCTGTCGCGACCTGGCCCTGGACGAGGGTGACCAGGTCACGGTGCTGGGCCTGACCTTCCAGGTACTGGCCGTGCCTGGCCACACCTTGGGCCATATCGCCTTCTTCAGCCCCCAGCCTGCCACGCCCGTGCTGTTCAGTGGCGACACGCTGTTCGCCGCCGGTTGTGGGCGGATGTTCGAAGGTACGCCGGAGCAAATGCAGCCTGCCCTCGCCCGCCTGGCGGCGCTGCCTGAACAGACCGAAGTGTACTGCGCCCACGAATACACCTTGAGCAACCTGCGCTTCGCCAAGGCTGTTGAACCGCAAAACCCACACGTTCTGCAACGTTTCGAGGACGTTACCCGGTTGCGCGCCGACAATCGCATCACCTTGCCATCAACCATAGGCCTGGAACGGCTGACCAACCCCTTTTTGCGCACCTCTGAAACATTAGTTAAACAAAAAGCAGACGAATGGAAGGGACGTTCAAACGACACGCAGGTCACTGTTTTTGCTGCCTTGAGGTCTTGGAAGGACAGCTTCTGATAACCTGAAGATATATCGCAAAGTGCCACGGAAGGTTGACCCGGCTGGATGCGGTTTCTAGAATCGCCGAAATTTTTTGCCCGGATACCTGTCCCAGCCGATGTCTTCCCGTAGCCGCAGAACCTCTCATTCAGTCGCCTTGACGCGCCTGGCCCAAATCAGTGCGCTGGCGCTGGCCGCCACCCTGGTGGGCTGCCAGAGCACCCGTCAGCTCGACGAATCCGACAGTGTTCGCGCACACAGCTACCAGGCGCGGATCAAGCACAAGCCAGCTCCGCTCGCGGTGAAACCCGTCGAGCAGGCGCCACAGGATGTGTGGGAACGCATGCGCCAGGGCTTCGCGCTGCAGGACAGCATCGACGTTAACCCGCGCATCGAGCAGCAGCGCCTGTGGTTCGCCAGCAACCCGACCTTCATCGAGAGCGCAGGCGAACGCGGCAGCCTTTACCTGCATTACATCGTCGAGCGTCTCGAAGAACGCAACATGCCGCTGGAGCTGGCCCTGTTGCCCGCCATTGAAAGCGCCTACAACCCGATGGCCTATTCCCGCGCAAGCGCCGCAGGCATGTGGCAGTTCATGCCCGCGACCGGCCGTCACTTCAACCTGCGCCAGACCAATTTCTACGACGGCCGCCGCGACGTCACCGCGTCGACCAATGCCGCGCTGGACTACCTGACGCGCCTGCACGACATGTTCAACGGCGACTGGCTACTGGCCCTGGCCGCTTACAACGCCGGTGAAGGCACCGTCAGCCGGGCCATCGAGCGCAACGAGAAGCTCGGCCTGCCGACCGACTACTGGAACCTGCCCCTGCCGCAGGAGACCCGCGACTACGTGCCCAAGCTGCTGGCCCTGTCGCAGGTGGTCTCGACCCCCGAGGCCTATGGCGTAAACCTCAACCCGATCGCCAACGAACCCTACTTTGAAGCCGTCGCCATCAACGACCGCCTTGACCTGTCGCGGGTCGCCGCCTTCGCCAACATCGACGAAGACGAGCTGATCCAGCTCAACCCGGCGTTCAAGAAGCGCATGACCGTGGACGGCCCCAAGCAACTGCTGGTGCCGACCGCCAAGGCGCAACTGCTGTCCGCCAGCCTGTCCAACCTCAAGCCAGAACAACTGGTCAGCCTGCAGCCGAACAAGGCCGTGTTCGCCCGCGCCGTTGCCGAAGGCAGGGCGCCGGCAACAGCGCGCAGCTACCGGGTGAAGCGTGGCGACAACCTGAGCACCATCGCCAAGGCCAACCGCGTATCGGTCAAGGACATCCAGCGCTGGAACAAGCTGCCGGGTAACCGCGTGAAGGCCGGCCAGGTGCTGGCATTGCGCGGCGGCAATGCTCCAAGTGCAGCGGGTAACCGCGTCGCAGCGTCCTCGAAGCGCTCGACCCAGTACAAGGTGCGCAAGGGTGACTCGCTGTATTTGGTGGCAAAACGTTTCAATGTCGAGATGCAACACCTCAAGCGCTGGAATCCGCGCAGCGGGCATGCGCTGAAGCCAGGCCAGACCCTGACCGTCTACCTGTCGCATTGATGTAGCACTGTGGGAGCGGCCTCGTGTCGCGAAAGGGCTGCGCAGAAGCCCCGATGTTCTTGCAGCGGCATTGAAACCGGGGGCCGCATTGCGGCCCTTTCGCGACACGAGGCCGCTCCCACAGGCTGAGCGCCCACGCTCAAATCTGCCTCAGGCACACCCTTTTTCCAACCCCGCCAAGCTGTTACTGTACGCCGACCAAAGCCCAACGCCTCTGGATCGGATGCCGACTTGATACGTCCCCTCCTGCTGTCACTCAGCCTGGCCTTGAGCTTTCCCGCAGCCGCGATGGTGAGCGAAAGCCACGGATACGCGCAGTTCGGCACGCTCAAGTACCCAGCCACATTCACCCACTTCGATTGGGTCAACCCGCAAGCGCCCAAAGGCGGTACCTTGCGGGCCATGGCATTCGGCACGTTCGACACGCTCAACCCCTACACCTTCAAGGGCTCCAGCCCGGTCACCACGCCGAATTTCTTGCAATACGGCATCAGCGAGCTGAACGAGACGCTGATGGTGGGCACCGGCCAGTACGACCCTTCAGGTGACGAACCTACTTCCAGCTACGGCCTGATCGCGCGCTCGGTGGAGTACAGCGAGGACCGCAGCTGGGTGGTGTTCAACCTGCGCCCGGAAGCCCGTTGGCATGACGGCCAGCCGATCACGTCGGCGGACGTGGCCTTTTCCTACCGCACCCTGCTCAAGGAAGGCCACCCGATCTACCGCACCAACCTGCAGGAAGTACAGCGCGTCGACATCCTCGGCCCACTGCGCATCCGCTTCGTTTTCAAGCGCGCTGGTAACCCGCTGCTGATCCTGCGCCTGGGTGAAATGCCAGTGCTGCCCAAGCACTATTGGCAAGGCCGCGACTTCCAGGCCACTACTTTCGAGCCACCCCTGGGCAGCGGCCCCTACCGTATCACCCAGGTGCAACCAGGTCGGCGCCTGGTGTTCGAGCGGGTGAAGCGCTACTGGGGCAAAGACCTGGCGGTGAACCGCGGTAAATACAACTTCAACCGCGTCGAGTACGAGTTCTACCGTGACGCTACTGTGGCGTTCGAAGCGTTCAAGGCCGGCGAGTTCGACATTTATATCGAGCACCAGGCGAAGAACTGGGCCAACGGTTACAACTTCCCGGCCGTGCGCCGTGGCGAGGTGATCAAGGCCCAAATCCCTCACCGCATCCCGACCCAGACCCAGGGCCTGTTCATGAACAGCCGCCGGGCCACCTTCAGCGACAGTCGGGTGCGTCAGGCGCTGGGCCTGATGCTCGATTTCGAGTGGACCAACCGCGCCCTGTTCAGCAGTGCCTACCGCCGCTCGACCAGCTATTACCCCAACAGCGAGTTTGCGGCCTCCGGCTTGCCGACGGGCAAGGAGTGGCTGCTGCTGGCGCCGCTGCGCGACCAGTTGCCTGCAAAACTGTTCACCCAGCCCTACCAGGTGAGCCACACCGACGGGCGCGGCATCAGCCGCCAAACCCTGCGCCAGGCCTTGAGCTTGCTCAATCAGGCCGGCTGGAATCTCGACGGCCAACGCCTGGTAGACAAGAACGGCAAGCAGCTGCGCATGGAGCTGTTGCTGGTGAACCCTAACCTTGAACGCATTCTGCAGCCTTATGTCGAAAACCTGGCCAGCATCGGCATCGATGCCCATTTGCGCACCGTCGACCGTGCCCAGTACAAACAACGCCTGGACCAGTTCGACTTCGACATGATCCTGATGACCCTGAGCCAGACCTTGAGCCCCGGCCTCGAACAGTGGTTGTACTTCCACTCAAGCCAGGCCGCGATGAAAGGCAGCAAGAACTATGCTGGGGTCAAGGACCCGGTGGTCGACCACCTGCTCGACACCTTGCTCGCCGCGCGCACCCGCGACGACCAGGTCGCCGCCGCCCGCGCCCTGGACCGCGTGCTTTCATGGCAGTACTACATGATTCCCAACTGGTATCTCGACAATCACCGCCTGGCCTACCGCAATCGGTTCGGCTTCGTCACCACGCCGCCTTACACCCTCGGGCTGAACACCTGGTGGCTAAAGACTTCGGAGAAAGCCCAATGATGCCCAGCAACCGCCTGCGCCAGCTGGCAGGCAGCCTGTTGCTCGCCTGCCTGAGCCTGCCGGCCCTGGCCGCACCGCAGCACGCACTGACCCTCTACGATGAAGCGCCGAAGTACCCAGCCAGCTTCGCGCATTTCGACTACGTGAACCCCGATGCGCCCAAGGGCGGCACCTTCCGTCAGTCCAGCTTCGGCGGGTTCGACAGCCTCAACCCGTTCATCAACAAGGGCGTCGCCGCCGAAAACGTCAGCGCCATCTACGACACCCTGATGCGCCAGAGCCTGGACGAGCCGTTCACCGAGTACGGCTTGGTGGCCGGCAAGATCGAAAAGGCCCCGGACAACAGCTGGGTGCGTTTCTACCTGCGCCCCGAGGCACGTTTCCACGACGGTCACCCCATGCGCGCCGATGACGTGGTATTCACCTTCAACGCCCTGATCAAGGACGGCGCACCGCTGTACCGCCAGTACTACGGCGACGTCGCCGAAGTGGTCGCCGAAGACCCGCTGCGCGTACTGTTCAAGTTCAAGCACAGCAACAACCGCGAACTGCCGCTGATCCTCGGTCAACTGCCTGTGCTGCCCAAGCACTGGTACGAAGGCCGCGATTTCAACCGCGGCAACCTGGAGATCCCGCTGGGCAGCGGCCCGTACAAGATCACCGAGGTCAAGGCCGGCCGTTCGATCCGTTACGAGCGGGTCAAGGACTACTGGGCAAAGGACCTGCCGATCAACCGTGGCCAGTTCAATTTCGATGCCATGACCTTCGACTCCTACCGCGACAACACTGTCGCCCTCGAGGCGCTCAAGGCCGGCCAGTACGACTACGGCCTGGAGGTCAGTGCAAAAAACTGGGCCACTGCGTACAACGTGCCGGCGGTACGTGACGGCCGCCTGATCAAGGAAGAACTGCCCAACGGCAACCCCACCGGCATGCAGGGTTTCATCTTCAACCTGCGCAAGCCGGTGTTCCAGGACATCCGCGTGCGCCAGGCGCTGAGCCTGCTGCTGGACTTCGAGTGGACCAACAAGCAACTGTTCAACGGCGCCTACACCCGCACCGGCAGCTACTTTGAAAACTCCGACATGGCCGCCAAGGCCCTGCCCTCCCCAGACGAACTGAAAATCCTCGAACCGCTGCGCGGCAAGGTGCCCGAGCAGGTGTTCAGCGAGGCCTTCCACAACCCGGTCACCGACGGCAGCGGCATGATCCGCGAGCAGCAGCGCCAGGCTTACAAATTGCTGCAGGAAGCCGGCTGGAAGATCGTCAACGACAAGATGGTCGACAAGGACGGCAAGCCGGTCGCCATCGAGTTCCTGCTGGCCCAGACAGAGTTCGAGCGCATCCTGTTGCCGTTCAAGCGCAACCTGGCTGACCTGGGCATCGACCTGAACATCCGCCGCGTCGACGTTTCGCAATACATCACCCGCCTGCGCTCACGCGACTTCGACATGATCGTCAGTGGTTATCCGCAGTCCAACTCGCCCGGTAACGAACAGCGCGAGTTCTGGTCCAGCGTTGCGGCAGACAACCCCGGCAGCCGCAACTTCATGGGCCTGCGCGACCCGGCCATCGACCAACTGGTGGAGCAACTGATCAACGCCGACTCGCGCCAGAGCCTGATCAACCACTGCCGCGCCCTCGACCGCGTGCTGCTGTGGGGCTACTACGTGATCCCCAACTGGCACATCAAGACCTGGCGCGTGGCCTACTGGAACCATATCGGCCACCCCAAGGTTTCGCCCAAGTACGACGTCGGCATCGACACCTGGTGGATCAAGCCAGGCGTCACGCCTGCCGTGACCGAAGCGCCCGTGGAAGAGGCCAACTGACATGCTGGCCTACATCCTGCGCCGCCTGCTGCTGATCATCCCGACCCTGTTCGGCATTCTGGTCATCAACTTCATCATCGTCCAGGCCGCCCCCGGGGGCCCGGTGGAACAGATGATCGCCAAACTCGAAGGCTTCGAAGGCGCCACCAGCCGCATTGCCGGTGGCGGCGCCGAGGTGGCCGTGGCCGGTTCCAACTACCGCGGCGCCCAGGGCCTGGACCCGGCCTTGATCGCCGAAATCGAGCGCATGTACGGCTTCGACAAGTCACCGCCCGAGCGCTTGTGGATCATGGTCAAGAACTACGCCCAGTTGGACTTCGGCGACAGCTTCTTTCGCGATGCCAAGGTCATCGACCTGATCATGGAGAAGATGCCCGTGTCGATCTCGCTGGGGCTGTGGAGCACATTGATCATGTACCTGGTGTCGATCCCGCTGGGGATCGCCAAGGCGGTGCGTCACGGCAGCCATTTCGACGTCTGGACCAGCTCGGCAATCATCGTCGGCTACGCCATCCCCGCGTTCCTGTTCGCCATCCTGTTGATCGTGCTGTTCGCCGGTGGCAGTTACTTCGACTGGTTCCCGCTGCGCGGGTTGACCTCGAACAACTTCGACGAGCTGTCTACCACCGGCAAGGTGCTCGACTACTTCTGGCACCTGGTACTGCCCATCACCGCATTGGTGATCGGCAACTTCGCCACCATGACCCTGCTGACCAAGAACAGCTTCCTCGACGAGATCAACAAGCAGTACGTGGTCACCGCCAAGGCCAAGGGCCTGAGCCGCCCGCGCGTGCTCTACGGCCACGTGTTCCGCAACGCCATGCTGCTGGTGATCGCCGGCTTCCCCTCGGCATTCATCGGCATCTTCTTCACAGGCTCCTTGCTGATCGAGGTGATCTTCTCCCTCGACGGCCTGGGCCTGATGAGTTTTGAAGCCGCGATCAACCGCGACTACCCGGTGGTGTTCGGCACCCTGTTCATCTTCACCCTGCTGGGGCTCGTGGTGAAACTGATCGGCGACCTCACCTACACCCTGGTCGATCCGCGCATCGACTTTGCCAGCCGGGAGCACTGACATGGCCTTGTCCCCTCTCAATCGTCGGCGCTTCGAGCGCTTCAAGGCCAACCGCCGGGGCTGGTGGTCGCTGTGGCTGTTCCTGATCCTGTTCGGCCTGAGCCTGGGCGCCGAGCTGATCGCCAATGACAAACCGATTGCCGTGCGCTACGACGGTGAGTGGTACTTCCCAGCCTTCAAGCGCTACCCGGAAACCACCTTCGGTGGCGAATTCCCGTTGGAAGCCAATTACAAGAGCCCGTACATCCGCGAACTGCTGGCCCAAAAGGACAGCTTCGTGTTGTGGGCGCCGATCCCGTTCAGCTACCAGAGCATCAACTACGACCTGCGCGTGCCCGCCCCCGCTCCGCCCTCGGCTGACAACCTGCTGGGCACCGACGACCAGGGCCGCGACGTGCTGGCGCGGGTGATCTACGGCTTCCGCATCTCGGTGCTGTTCGCCCTGACCCTGACCCTGCTGAGCTCCGTTGTCGGCGTGATTGCCGGCGCACTGCAAGGCTTCTACGGTGGCTGGGTCGACCTGGTCGGCCAGCGCTTTCTGGAGATATGGTCCGGTTTGCCGGTGCTGTACCTGCTGATCATCCTGGCCAGCTTCGTACAGCCCAACTTCTGGTGGCTGCTGGGCATCATGCTGCTGTTCTCGTGGATGAGCCTGGTGGACGTGGTGCGCGCCGAGTTCCTGCGCGGGCGCAACCTCGAATACGTGCGCGCCGCCCGCGCCCTGGGCATGCGCAATGGCGCGATCATGTACCGGCACATCCTGCCCAACGCGATGATCTCGACCATGACCTTCATGCCGTTCATTCTCACCGGCGCCATCGGCACCCTCACCGCCCTCGACTTCCTCGGCTTCGGCCTGCCACCCGGCGCGCCGTCGCTGGGCGAGCTGGTTGCCCAGGGCAAGTCCAACCTGCAGGCGCCGTGGCTGGGCATCAGCGCCTTCGCCGTGCTGGCGATCATGTTGAGCCTGCTGGTATTCATCGGCGAGTCCGCCCGCGATGCCTTCGACCCGAGGAAGTGAAATGAGTGAACAGAACCTGATCGAAGTGCGCGACCTGGCGGTGGAGTTCGTTACCGGCGACCAGGTCAACCGCGTGGTCGACGGCATCAGCTTCGATATTCGCAAGGGTGAAACGTTGGCGCTGGTGGGCGAAAGCGGCTCGGGCAAGTCCGTGACCGCCCACTCGATTCTGCGCCTGCTGCCCTACCCGTTGGCTCGCCACCCAAGCGGCACCATCGGCTACGAGGGCAAGGACCTGCTGCAGCAAGGCGAAAAAGCCATGCAGCGCATTCGCGGCAACCGCATTGCGATGATCTTCCAGGAGCCGATGACCTCGCTGAACCCGCTGCACTGCATCGAAAAGCAGATCAACGAAATTCTTCTGATACACAAAGGCCTCACCGGCAAAGAGGCCACGGCGCGCACGCTGGAGCTGCTGGAACTGGTAGGCATTCCAGAGCCGCGCAAGCGCCTGAAGGCCTTGCCCCACGAGCTGTCCGGCGGGCAGCGCCAGCGGGTGATGATTGCCATGGCGCTGGCCAACGAGCCGGAGCTGCTGATTGCCGATGAACCGACCACGGCCCTCGACGTGACCGTGCAGTTGAAGATCCTGGACCTGCTCAAGGAACTGCAGGCGCGGCTGGGCATGGCGCTGTTGCTGATCAGCCATGACCTCAACCTGGTGCGGCGCATTGCCCACCGGGTGTGCGTGATGCAGCGCGGCAAGATTGTCGAGGAGGCCGACTGCGCAACCTTGTTCAGCGCACCGCAGCACCATTACACGCAGATGCTGATCAATGCCGAACCCAGCGGCGGGCCTGCGCACAACCCTGTGGGGGCACCGCTGCTGGAGGTCAATGACCTGAAGGTGTGGTTCCCGATCAAGAAAGGGTTGCTGCGGCGCACGGTCGATCACGTGAAAGCCGTGGACGGGATCAACTTCAGCTTGCCCCAAGGGCAGACGCTGGGGATTGTTGGTGAGTCCGGGTCGGGCAAGTCGACGCTTGGGTTGGCGATCTTGCGCTTGATCTCAAGCCAGGGTGGCATCCGTTTCCACGGGCAGTCACTCGAAGGGTTGAACCAGAAGGAAGTACGGCCCCTGCGCCGGGAGATGCAGGTGGTGTTTCAGGACCCGTTTGGCAGCCTGAGCCCACGGATGTGTGTGGCAGATATCGTTGGCGAGGGGCTGCGCATCCACAAGATCGGCACCGCCGAAGAACAGGAAGCGGCGATTATCGCCGCGCTGGAGGAAGTGGGACTGGACCCGCGTACCCGCCACCGTTACCCCCATGAGTTCTCCGGTGGCCAGCGCCAACGTATCGCCATTGCCCGAGCACTGGTATTGAAGCCCGCATTGATTCTGCTGGATGAACCGACGTCGGCGCTGGACCGGACGGTACAGCGCCAGGTCGTGGAGTTGCTGCGCAATCTTCAGCAAAAGTACAACCTGACGTATCTGTTCATCAGCCATGACCTGGCGGTGGTCAAGGCGTTGAGTCATCAGCTTATGGTGATCAAGCACGGGCATGTGGTGGAACAGGGTGACGCGCAGGCCATCTTCCATGAGCCCCAGCATCCGTACACCCGCAAACTGCTGGAAGCCGCGTTCCTCAAAGTAGAGGCGGTCGGCACCCAGCAATAGTTTGCAAAAGCCTACCTTGCAAGCCGTGCAGGAGCGGGCTTGCCCGCGATCACGGGCAAGCCCGTGCCATTCGACCCAGCCCGACCACTTGAAATCTCAGCAGCAGAAAATCGACGGGTTGATCTGCCAGGCGTCAGAAATCAATCGTGCCCGAGAACTTCACCAACCGCGGATCGCCCTGGGTCATGTAACCGCCATTGGCCGAGGCCCAGTAGTTCTTGTCGGTGAGGTTTTCAACGTTCACCCGTAGTGTCAGGTCTTTCTCGGCGAGCTTCAGCTTGTACCGGGCGCCGGCGTCGAAGCGGTTCCAGGTCGGCAGGCTGAGGTTGTTGGCGGCGTCGACGTACTGACCACCGGTGCGCAACATCCGAGCGTTGAGCGCCAGGCCAGGGACGCCGGGCACATCCCAGTCCACGCTGGCGTTCAGCTGGAAGGTCGGCACGCCGATGGCGTGGTTGCCGTCGTTGGTACCGTTCAGGGTTTTCTTCTGCTCAGACGTCATGCGCGTACCGCCCGCCATCAGGCGCAGGCCTGCGATGGGTTCGCCATACACACTCAGCTCCAGGCCTTTGTTGACCTGCTCGCCATCGCGGATATAGGTGTTACCCAGGGTATAGCCATCCGACGGCTTTTCGATGCGGAACACCGCAAGGTTCGCGCCATAGGTCTGCTTGTCCAGCTTGATGCCC
This sequence comes from Pseudomonas sp. NPDC012596, assembly GCF_042902325.1. Lineage (NCBI taxonomy): Bacteria > Pseudomonadati > Pseudomonadota > Gammaproteobacteria > Pseudomonadales > Pseudomonadaceae > Pseudomonas > Pseudomonas sp. NPDC012596. Next base: position 48,547 of record NZ_JBIBEB010000019.1, read on the forward strand.
GCCTCAAGCTGTTTGGTGCGACCGGGTGGGAACATCTGACCCGCGTTGACGGTGTTGGCCGGCGCGGTCGGGCCCTGGGCCAGGCCCTCGATACGGTTCGCGTACAACGAGATGCTGTCGGTCGCCTTGAACACGATGCCATAGACCGGTGTAGTGACGCCTTTCTCATAGGGGTCGCCATTGCGGCTGCCATCTTTGGAGGGGTTGATAGCGCTGCTGGGGCTGGTGCCATCGTAAAAGTAATTTTCCACCCGCAACTGCTGGCGGCGTACGCCGTAGGTCAGCAGCAGCCGGTCGTCGAACATGCCGACCGTGTCGGAAATGGCAATGCTGCGGTTACGGGTTTTACCGGTCACACCTGGGTCACCCATCTCGCCACCCGTGCTACTCACATCCGTCGGCTTCGTCAGCGCCACAGGGTTGTAGATATTCGTGTTGCCTGCGGTGGAGCGATAGAAGGTGTAGGCGTTTTTCTGCTGCGTCCACAGGGTTGTGGCGCCCACTGCGATCTGATGGCTGAAGGGGCCGGTCTGCAGGCGGCCGTTGAGACCGGCGCTGAAACTGGTGTTGTCCTCACCGTGAACGATATCCGACCCGGAGAGCGTGGCCAGGCCGCTATTGCCGACCAGCACCGGCGTGCCGTAGGTACCGTGCTCGCGGGTATGCCGGGCGCCGCCAGCCAGATAGGCGGTCCAGCTTTCGTTCAAGTCCCATTCACCACGGGCCATGCCGAAGGTGTCTTCCGACTCGCTGTAGCTCCAATCCTGGCCGTAGTTGCGGCTGGCGTCCGGCGCCGTCGGCACTTTGCTGGCTGTTCCCGGGCGCACCGAATTGCGCAGGTGGTTGATGCGCTGCTTCTGGTAGCCGACGTCGGTCGAAAGACGGAAGCCGTCGCCGCGGTAGTCCAGGCCGGCAGTGAACAGCTTGGTGCGCTGGTCCTGGTCATCGACGGCAGTTTCGCCTTCGCGCTGGCTCAGGTTGAGGCGTGCGCCAAAGCGGTTGTCTTCGCCAAAGCGCTGGCCGATGTCCAGGTGCTCGCCGATGCGCCCATCGGAGCTGATGTCCTGGGTGTAGCGGCGGGTCGGCACGTCGTCGGCGCGCTTGGGTTGCAGGTTGACGTTACCGCCCAGGCCGGTGCCGGTCGGGCTCACACCGTTGAGAAAGGCATTGGGGCCTTTGAATACCTCGACCCGCTCCACACCGTCGGTGGACATGATCTGGCGCGGCAGAATGCCGTACAGCCCATTGAACGAAATGTCGTCCCCGGCCAGCGGCAGGCCACGGATCACGAAGACCTTGGACTGGTTACCGAAACCATACGACTCGCGCACTGACGGGTCATTGGCCAGTACATCGCCAATGTCCTCGGCCTGCTGATCCTCAATCACCTTTGACGTGTAGCTGGTCATGGTGAACGGGACATCCATGTTGTCCTGGTTGCCCAACACCCCCATCTGCCCACCCCGTGCGACCTGGCCACCGGCAAATGCCTCCGGCAGCGCGTTGGGGCTGGGCTTCACGGCATCGGCGTTGACGTCGGTGGCTTGGAGCTGGATCGGTACGCCAGCGTGCGCCATCAACGTTACGGAACAGCAGAGCGCCAGCAAGGCTGGGCGTGATGGAAAGCGAGACGCCATCGTTCGAATCCTGACAGGGAATAGGGAATAGGGAATAGGAGTGAGGGCGTAAATGTTAATGCTTCGCAAATACAAACATCAACCTGCAACGCGGCCAAATGCCATGTACTGGACAAGCGGCGTCTGAAGTCTTCACCGGGCGAGCATGCTAAAGCGCTGGCGACAACGCGTATTGGAGCGATGTGCTCTGCCGGGGGAGTTGCTCCCCCGGCGCTTTGCAGGCTTGGCTTCAGGCTTGGGCGGCTTTGCCCACCTCTAGTTCGCAGTCGGCCGCCATCCCCTCGCGCATCCGCTGTGCATCCCGGCTGAAGCACCGCGACGCCGCCAACAGAAACACCATGGTCAGCATCAGCGCCACGGGTATCAGGTACATGGCGTCATGCAGCCCTTCGGCCTTGAACGCCTCGTTCATTACTGCTTCCCCCGCCGCGTCCATCGCGGCCACGGCGAAGTGGTCCGACAGCCCCCCGACCACCACCGGGCCCAAGCCGCCGCCGAGCAGATACAGGCCGGCGAAGTACAGGGCCATGGCCGTGGCCCGCAGGCGGGGTTGCACTACGTCCTGGATCGCGGTGTACACACAGGTGTAGAAGTTGTACGAAAACAGCCAACCGACACCGAAAACGGCCACGAACAGGCCCAGTTCGATACGCCCGGCGTGCAGCGCCCAGGCGGTGGCCAGCGTTGCCACCAGCATGCTCACCACGGCGAACAGCAGCCGACCGTTGGCGAACCGCTGATGCACCTTGTCGGCCACCCAGCCGCCGAGGGTCAGCCCCACCAGGCCGGTCAGGCCGACGATCATGCCGGTGGCCACCGCTGCCTGCTGCAGGGGCAATTCGAAGTAGCGCTGCAGCATCGGCACCATGAACGAATTGCAGGCGTAGGACGCAAAATTGAAGGTCAGGCCGGCCAGCACCAGCCAGGCGAATGTAGGCACGCTGAGTACCCGGCGCAGGGGGTGGTCCACTGGCGCCTGGGAAACGGCTACCGCCTCCGCCGCGCCACGTGCGGGCTCGCGGATCATGAACAGGAACAGCGCCAGCAGCACGCCGGGCACAGCGGCGATGAAGAACGGTGCTCGCCAGCTGCCGAAGGCCTGGACCATGGCGCCGATGGTGAAAAAGGCCAGCAATAAGCCCAACGGCAGGCCGAGCATGAAAATGCCCATTGCCCTCGCCCGCCGCTCGGCGGGAAACAAATCGCCGATCAGCGAGTTGGCGGCGGGCGCGTAACTGGCCTCGCCGATGCCCACCCCCATGCGTACCAGCAGGAAACTCCAGAAACTGCCGACCATGCCGTTGACCGCCGTCAGCCCGCTCCAGGCCATCAGCCCCCAGCCCATCAAGCGGCTGCGTGAACCGGTGTCGGCCATGCGCGCCAGCGGCAGGCCGGCGATGGCGTATACCAAGGTGAAGGCGGTGCCGATCAGGCCGATCTGGAAGTCGCTGAGGTGCCACTCCAGGCGGATCGGTTCGATGATGATGGCGGGGATAGTGCGATCGAAGAAGTTGAACAGGTTGGCCAGGAACAGCAGAAACAGAATGCGCCAGGCGTTGCTCGCTTGGGTGGCGGTCGGCATTGTCGGGTCCCTCGTTATTGTTGTTCGGGGCTTCCAGCACGCCTGACGAATCTACCGGGGGATCGAGGATCCGTCTGCCAACATTGACAGCGCTGATAACGTGGAATGGGGATCGCCGCGTCTATCCCGGTTCAGCGCGCTCCAAATGGCTATCTGCAGAAACTTCCTACAGCGTTTTAGGAAGCCGAGAAGTCCCCCGCGAATGCCTTCCTCGTTAGTGTTGAGGGCCTCGTTCATCTGCGACAGGGCCTTCTCATGCCGAATCAGTCCAGCCAACGCTTCCAGCCGCTCGATCCCAACTCGGCCGGCCCATCTGATTCAGCAGAAAACCTGTACCTGCTGCTGAATCCACTGGGCAACTGCAAGCCGGAACACCCGCTGAGTCTGTCGTCCCTGAGCCATGCGCTAGGTCGCCAGGCCATAGTCCGCGTTCCTCGCGCCGACCTGTCCTCGCCCAGGCTGTTTCCAGCCCTCGTGCAGTTTCCTGTCAACGACGACTCGGCGTCAGCGTTCCTGGCGATCACCGCAGCCTACGCTGCCCGCGAGATGGCAGCCAGGCAGCAGTATGTCTGCGCCTGGCTGACCAGTGAGCAGCCAGCCGAGGCCATTGCCCAGCATATTGCCCGGCAATGCCATGCGTTGCGGCCCGCGGAAAAAGGGACCGTGGTGCCCTGGTTCGAACCCCTGCGCATCGCATTGCTCCGGGCAGTCATGGGAAACGCAGGCGAGGTACTGGGGCCCATACGGACCTGGTTCTATCCCGAAGTCGGCGGCGGGCTGGTGAAGTTCGAGGGCAGGCCATCGGTGGGTGAGCTGACGGTGCCGGAGGTCGCCAGGCAAGCCCAGCGATGGGCACCGCAGATCAAGCATTTTCTCGAAGCATGGCGTGCATTGAACACGTCAGTGAAAGCGTATTCCCCCTGGCGATGGTCCGGGCCCTCCGGGCTACCCGGCCAGGCCTCAACCCATGCCTGGAACCTCATACACGACGCTTACCAGCGGGGGCTGAGCAACCCCGCAGACATCCACTGCCTGAACCTGCACAGGGTTATGGTCCACCCGCTGCTTCTGCATCACCCAGCGATTCAGCAGGACGTGGCGCAAGCAGTCGCGGGGAACCAGCCGCTGACAGCCCGGTTCGCGGGTTATGACGACCATGGGTGGTCACGAATTGTCGCCGCACTGCCTCAGGCAAGGTGCTATTCATGAGCATAAGCAAAGCCATCGACCTCACCCTGCGCCAGGCAACCCCCAACCCGGGCTCCACCTGCAATGCCTGCCAACGCTCCGGCCTGCCCATTCTGCTGTTGCGCACGGCCTATGCCCCGCACCCTCGCAAAACCCAGTCCTACCGCCTTGCCGCAGACAGCGAGATCACCTATTTGCCGATGCGCGCCGACCAGTTGCGCATCCTGCGCCAGGGGTACGTTTACGTCCTGCTCGATCAGCAGGTCTGGCACGCCTACCAGGTCACGCCAGAGGGCGCACTGCGCCAGTTCTCGGCATTGCAACCGCCGCTGGCACCGGGTGAGCCGCTGCCTGAACATTGCGCAACGCAGCATCACGACGTGACTGCATCCTTCATCAATATCGACACCCTGCTGTACGCCAGGGCCTGGATCGCATTCGCCAACGACCCATGGCCCACTGAGGTGCTGGACCGCTATCGGCAAGGCATTGCCGGTAATGACCCCGACGCTACCGACCGCTTTGTCGAGCTGGACCTGAACATTGCCCGCAACGACCCCGCCAGCGTCGGCATCGCCATGACCCCAACCGATCTCGGCCTGGGCGACGTGCTCGAATACACAACCCCGTACGCCGGCAACTACAGCAGTGCCCATGGTTTCTACCCGCGCTTGAACCGCCTGCCGGAAACCCGCAACCATGTGCGCAGCACCATCGAGCATGAGCAGTTGCCCAACGGTGTGCTGGCCCTGACCCTGCCTGATCCGGTCGGCCTGGTCATGGAGTGCAACGCACAACGCACCGCCTGGTTTCAGGCCATGCAGCAATGGCGCGCCGAGCCCCAGCGCCACTTCGACTATTTCACCTCCCAGGCCCTGCTGGGCATCCGTGAACTGCACCATGCCCAGGCCATGGCGCAGGCAGTCGAAGACACCGAGCACGAAGCCAGGCGGGTCGAGCAGTGGAACGACAGCCCGATCGGCACCAAGGCTTACCTTCCGCCGATAAACGTCGAAGCCCAGGCACCCCGCGCCATTGAACGCAAACAACAGCAAGCCCGTGAACGCCTGGAGCAGCGCTACGACGAACGCGCGCGGGCTGCCTTCCAGGCTGACTACGACCGTGAGCTGCAGCACTGGCAAGCGAAGGTCGACGAAGTCGGCAAGCTGTACGCCCATCACTTCACCAGCCGCGCGTTCCAGCTGATCGGTCACCGGGACTACAGCGCCAACAGCCCGCTGTCGGTCGAAGACTTCATCGCCATGATGGCTGCCTGCCTGGCGGGCGGTCCGACTGAAGCGCTGGCGCCTGCCGACACGGCGCTTGGCGCAACCCAGCACATCTGGCAGCAACTGCTGGAAGACCACCAGAGCCTGCTGTACCAGGCATTGCTGGCAAAGAACAAGGCACTCTTGCAGCAACTGGTGGAAGCCCTGTCGGGCGATGACCTTGGCAAGGTGTATGACGCCGTCAAGGCCATGGCCGGCAGCAATGAAGGCCGGCTGTTGATGATCAAACCGGTGCAGGATGCCATCGGCCAACTGCTCGCGGCGACCGCCAGTGCCAGCAACGCCCTGGGCCAACCTGCCACCGAGCAGACCCGCAAGCTGATCGGCCATGTGCACAGCGCGGCGTTTCTGCTCTATGCCGGCCAGCCTGTGACCCAGGTCAGGCTCTCGTTGACGTTGGGCGAGTACATGGGCCTGCTCAATGAAGCCCTGCAGGAGCGCACCGACGCGTTCCTGGGCCAGCTCGACAAACAGTTTCGCGAACCCGCCGCGCGCAAGGTGCGGGCCATGGTACTCAGCGGCGCGATCAACATCGCGGCGGCGGGCAATCGCAGCCAGATGGTCGAGGTGATGGTCTGGACGCTGGAAAGTGCCGAGAGCCTGCAGGCGCGCTTGGTGAAGTTGCGCGAAGGGGCGGCGGGCGGTGTCGGTGATTGGGTGCGTAGTATCGCGCTGGGCACCGACACATTGATGCGCGGCGCCTCTCAAGTGGCGCAAGGTCTGAAGGTCAGCGCAACAGCCGCACGGAGTGTGGCAAGCGATGCCTTTCGTGGGCTGCGAGGGGCAGCAGCAAGCCCAGGCAGCGCCGGCCTTTTGCTGGCGATGGGGAGCGTATGGTTCCATCAGGACAGCTTGCGCAGGAACTTTGAGGCGCTGCAGAACACGTCGCAGGGTGATACTGAAGCACTGGCCGCGATATGGTCTTCTTCACTGGGGGTACTGGGTGCCAGTGTGGAAGCGACAGGGATTACTGCTCAACTGCTTAAACCCCAGATAACTGTGCCTGGAATATCTTCAAAAACTCAACTCGGAAGCCGGCTTGCCAAATTCGGCGGGGCTATTTCTGCCTTGGCAGGAATAATGGACGGCATCCAATATTTCTATCAAGGTGCCAAAGCAGTCAGCCACGGCGACGATACCGCGGCTCGACGATACAACGCCGCTGGCATCATCGCACTATTGGGTTCAGGCTCTGGCGTTTACGCAGCATTCTTTTCGAGCTCGTTACTAGGCCCACTAGGAATCTCAATTATCCTTGGTTTATCTGCATACTCCATGGCCATTTCGGGCAAACGGAAGGAGTCCTCTCCAACTGAGACCTGGGCTAGAAACAGTAAATGGGGGCTGCCCCATGAACATCGGCAGTGGACATCCTCGCACGACATTGACCTCGCCATTGGGGCACTCAACGCCGCTGCTCTCGGAGTCCGGGCTGAGGTTTCCCTAAATACGCGATTCAAGCAGCCAGACCATGAACCATCCGCAATGGCCGCTGCAATTATGACTGACAGCCAAGCAGTACAATTTAATTTCACGCTCGACTATTACCTATGCCTACCAAGCTACAGCGCCAAACGCTCACGCTATCAATGGCAATTAACAATTTATCGAGCAGGCCAAAAAAAAGAAATCATTACTCTCTCTGCAAACACAGAGAACCCGACAGTAACCGCCGTCCCGCAGCCACAGGAGCGCACTTTATTCTCAACTGCCTTGAGGTGCGAACCTTTGATTTCAATTGACGAGGATACCAATACCCTCATTATTCAGGATTCGCTCCCGCTGACAGCCTTTCACGATATTCAGGCAACGGAGCTGATTGTCACTTACTGGCCTGATCACCAAGACCAGGCAGGGTATGCGAAAGCAATAGCCAGGGAAGACAAAATGAAGTCAATGGAACTCATCATATGAATCCATTGCTTAATCCCCCATGCGTCGGCTGGGTTGAGGATCTACCAGCCCCTTATGAGAGAATTTGCACGAAGGCGTGCATGGGCAATCAAACACCCAACCACCAAGACTTCATGTACCTGGAGATACCCCGCAAAGCGATGACAGCAAGAGGCATCATGTCCGCTCTAGCGTGCCTATTCACCTTCCTGACACTTTGGGCGCTCGACATTATTTTCGAAAGCGTCACGGCCGGTGATATGGAGTCGCTATGGATGAGTACGGGAACCTTTCTAGTTGGCATATGGACCACCGTATTCGCCTTCAGAGTCGACATATGCCCCCCCAGAGACGAACCGATCCGTTTCAATCGCATCCGGGAAAAAATCTACGCCTACAACTTCAAGTACCGATGGTGGAATCCCTTCGAAAAGTGGCAAGTAGTACCCGTAAGCTATGACTGGTCGCAAGTGCGCGCAGAACGCTGGTCACAAACAGCCTCACTAAATGGCGGGTTGATTTTCAAGTGGGGCGTCATGCTCTCTATCGTCGAGCCGGGAACGAACAGGGTTATTGATCGCTTCCACCTCAGTACAATGGGTGCCGACGAACACCTCTGGGCCTACATTTGCACCTACATGCAGCAAGGCCCAGGCGCACTCCCGCCACCTGGCCCACCTAAAGACCACAACGACGTCCTCTGGTGCGAATTCGCCTTGCGCCTGGCGCCCAGCGTTGCCTGGCCAGCGGATATGGACCAGGAGTCGACAACAGCGCCATGAGTCAGCTGCTGCATGCCGTTAGTTGACAGGCGCCACCAGCCTGTAGCCAACACCCGCCTCGGTAATGATGAACCGCGGTGCCGTAGGGTCATCCCCCAGCTTCTGCCGCAGATGCCCCACCACAATGCGCAGGTAATGGGTGTCCTCCACATGCGTCGGCCCCCAGATATCCTTCAGCAGTTGCTGCTGGGTTATCACCCGCCCCGGGTGCCCGGCCAGCTGCGCCAGCAGCGCGTACTCCTTGCGGGTCAATGCCACCTCTGCGCCATCGAGGGTCACTTTGCGAAACGCAAAGTCCACAGTCAACGGCCCGAAACTTGCCGCCACCTCGCCCCCACCAGCCTGCGGTACCTGGCGCAGCAGCGCACGCACACGGGCCAGAAACTCCTGGATGCCGAACGGCTTGGTCACATAGTCATTGGCGCCACCATCCAGCGCATCGACCTTCTGCACTTCGCTGGCACGCACCGACAGCACCATCACCGGCACTGCACTCCACTCGCGCAATTCGCGCAGCACCTGCTGCCCGTCCATGTCGGGTAGGCCGAGGTCGAGCACCACAAGGTCGGGCTTGGCCAGCGCGGCCTGGGCCAGGCCTTCGCTGCCGGTGGCGGCTTCGAGCACCTTGTAACCCTGGGAGGCCAGGCTGATGCGCAGGAACTTGCGGATCTGCGGTTCGTCATCGATGACCAAGAGGGTGGCGGACTGGCTCATGGGGCTTCGCTTTCGGCTTCAGGTTGTTGAGGCAGCGGCAAGCATAGTGTGATGCAGGTGCCGTGGCCATCGATGCCTTCGCTGACCTGGATCTGCCCGCCATGGGCGCCGATCATGCCCTGGCAGATCGCCAAGCCCAGGCCGGTACCTTGCCCGCCACGGTCGCCGCGGGCGGCGGTGTAGAACATGTCGAAAATCTTCTCGCGCTCGGCCACGGGGATGCCAGGGCCCTGGTCACCGACGGCGAAACACAGGTGTTCGTCGTGCACCGAAACCACCAGGTCCAGGCGGCCTTGGGCCGGCGAAAAGCGCGCGGCGTTTTCCAGCACGTTGACCAGCGCCTGCTCGATTAACGCTGCGTGGACGAACAGCAGTGGCAGTTCGGCAGGGACATCGGTGTGCACGCGCAGTGGCGCCAGCACCACGCGCAGGCGGTTGAGGGCGCTACCGACGATATCGGCGGGCGCCACCCAGTCGCGGGCAAGCTTGAGGCCGCCGTGGCCCAGGCGGGTCATGTCGAGCAGGTTCTGGATGTAGCGATCGAGGCGTTCGGCTTCGTTGCGGGTGCCTTCCAGCAGCTCGCGGCGGTCCTCGACGGGGATGGCCTCGCCCAGCGCCAGCAGGCTGTCGATGCTGCCACGCATGGCAGTCAGCGGGGTGCGCAGGTCGTGGGAGACCGAAGCCAGCAAGGCGCTGCGCAGTTGTTCGGTTTCGCCGTGCAAGCGGGCCGCTTCCAGCTGCTCGGCCAGGCGTGCGCGTGCCAAGGCCTGGGCCAGGGGTTGGCCAAGCGCCATGAGCAAGCGGCGGCGCTGGGCACTGAGCGGCTCGCCGGAACGTGGCCGCACGCCAAGCAAGGCCAGGGGATGCTCATCGACCGCCAACGGCCACCACCACCAGCGGCCGTTGGGCAGTGTGTCGCTGCCGTGGCCGGCGGCCTGGCCGTGTAGCCAGGCCCATTCGGCGGCGGCACGTTCGTTGTCGCTCAAACCATGCGCCTCGCCACTGGCCAGCTGCAGCAAGCCTTCCGGGTTGCGTTCGAGCAGGCAGACCTGCACGTCCTGCCAGCCATCGAGGTGCTGGCCCGCGGCGTTGAACACGGCCTGGCGGTCGGCGGCGACGGTCAGGCGGCGCGACAGGTCGAGCAGTTGATTGGTCTGTGCCTGGGTTTCGCGCAGGGCCTGCAGCTGGCGGCGCTGGCGCGCGGCGAGGTTGCCGGTGAGCGCGGCCATCAGCAGGAAGAAGACCAGGGTCAGCACATCTTCTTCACGCTGGATGCTGAAGGAAAAGTTTGGCGGAATGAACAGGAAGTCGTAGGTCAGGAACGACAGCGCGGCGCAGGCCAGCGCCGGGCCCAGGCTGCTGCGCACCGCGACCAGCAGCACTGCTGCAAGAAACACCAGGGAGATGTTGGGCAGCGCCAACACGCTGGACACCGCCCACGACAAGCCTGCCGCCAGCGCGGTAGCGACCAGCGCCAGCACGTAGTGGCGCCACACCCATACCCGTTGCACGGCAGCACTCGCAGGCGGCGGCTGGTTATCCCGGTCGAGGACGTTGATTTCCAGGCCATGGTTCTCGCGTAGCAGCCGCGCGGCGACGCCTGCGCCGAACAGGCGGCGGCGCAGGCGATCACGCGACTGCCCTACCAGCACCAGGCTGGCACGGCGCTCGCCAGCATGCTGGATCAGCGTGCGCGCCACTTCACCCGCACGCAGCAGCACCACTTCCCCGCCCAAGCGCTCCGCCAACTGCTGGGCGGCCTGCAGGCGCTGGCGGGCGGTTTCGTCACGCAGCCGGCCGTTGTCGACGTGCACCAGGCTCCAGGGCAAATGCCGACGCTGCGCGACGCGGCTGGCATGGCGCACCAGGCGTTCGGCCTGGTCGTCGCCATCCACGCCCACCAGCAAGCGCCCACGCAGGGCCGGCGCCTCCTGGCCGCGCTGACGGTAGCCGTGGGCCAGGTCGGCGTCGACCTGGGCGGCGGCGGTCTGCATCGCCAGCTCGCGCAGTGCGGTCAGGTTGGTCTGGGAAAAATACGCATCGATCGCCGCCCGCGCCTGCTCGGGCACGTACACCTTGCCCTCGCGCAGGCGTTCGAGCAGCTCGCGCGGCGGCAGGTCGATCAGCACCAGCTCGAAGGCTTCCTGCAATACCCAGTCCGGCAAGGTTTCGCGCACCTGCACGCCGGTGATGTCGCGGACTTTGTCGTTGAGGCTTTCCAGGTGCTGGACGTTGACCGTGGTATACACGTCGATGCCGGCGGCGAGCAGTTCCTGCACGTCCTGCCAACGCTTGGCGTGACGGCTGCCAGGCGCGTTGGTGTGGGCCAGCTCGTCGACCAATGCCAACGAAGGCGTTGCCTTGAGCAGGCCATCGAGGTCCATTTCTTCGAGGGTGACGCCACGGTAGTCGCTGCGCAGCAGCGGTTGCTGAAGCAGGCCGGCGAGCAGCGATTCGGTTTCCGCGCGGCCGTGGGTTTCGACCACCCCCGCCAATACCTGAACGCCCTGGCGTTGCTGGGCATGGGCGGCCTGGAGCATGGCGTAGGTCTTGCCTACGCCGGGGGCGGCGCCGAGGAATACCTTGAGCCTGCCACGGCCTTCGCGCGGGAGGTTGGCCAACAGCGCGTCTGCGCGGGCTGCGTCACTCATGTTTCATCCTTCGAAATGGCGGCGATCGACAACGGTTGGGCCTGCTTCGCAGGCCAATCGCCGGCAAGCCGGCTCCTACAGTGAACTCGCAGGCCTTGCGAGCGGTGCAATACCTATGGGGGCAGGCTTACTGCCCCAGCTTCTCCAAGGCCTGGTTCAGCGCCAGCACATTGACCACAGGCGGGCCGATCAATGGGTGGAGGGTGGCCTCTTCGAGCAAGGCTTGCAAGCGCTCGGCCGGTACCTTGCGCGCTGCCGCCACGCGCGCAATCTGATAGGCCACAGCCTCCGGCGGCAAATGCGGGTCCAGGCCACTGCCAGAGGTGGTCAGCAGGGCCTGCGGCACCGGCCCAAGCTCAGCCTGATACAGCTTCGCAGCTTCACTGCCTACCCGCTCGGCCAATGCCGGGTTGCTCGGCGACAGGTTGCTCGCACTGCTGGCCACGGTGGCATAAGCCCCTGCCGATGGCCGCGAGTGGAACCAGCCATCGCCCTGGAAACCTTGGGCGATCAGCGCAGAGCCGCGCACCTGGCCCTGGTCATCGCGCACCAGGCTGCCATTGGCCTGTTCAGGGAACGCCACCTGGGCAATGCCGGTCACCGCCAGCGGGTACAGCGCGCCGGTGACCACCGTCATCAGCAGGATGAGGCTCAGCGCCGGGCGTACATATGTGTTCATGATGGCCTCCTCAGACCAGGTGCAGAGCGTTGAGCAGCAGGTCGATCAGCTTGATCCCGGCAAACGGCACAATGATGCCGCCCAGGCCGTAGATCAGCAGGTTGCGCCGCAGCAGGTGGGCAGCGCTGGCGGCCTGCACGCGCACACCGCGCAGGGCCAGGGGGATCAGCGCGATGATGATCAGTGCGTTGAACACGATGGCCGAAAGGATCGCACTCTGCGGGCTGTCCAGGTGCATCAGGTTGAGCACGCCCAGTTGTGGGTAGATGGCGGCAAACAGCGCCGGCAGGATAGCGAAATACTTGGCCACGTCGTTGGCAATGGAAAAGGTGGTCAGCGCGCCACGGGTGACCAACAGCTCCTTGCCGACCTGCACCACATCCAGCAGCTTGGTCGGGTCGCTGTCCAGGTCGACCATGTTGGCTGCCTCGCGCGCCGCCTGGGTGCCGTCGTTCATGGCCATGCCCACGTCGGCCTGGGCCAGTGCCGGGGCGTCGTTGGCACCGTCGCCGCACATCGCCACCAGGCGACCGTCGTTCTGTTCCTGGCGGATGCGCGCCAGCTTCTTCTCTGGCGTGGCCTCGGCCAGCACATCATCCACCCCGGCCTCGGCGGCAATGGCGGCGGCGGTCAGCGGGTTGTCGCCGGTCACCATCACCGTGCGGATGCCCAGCTTGCGCAGTTCGGCGAAACGTTCGCGGATGCCCGGCTTGACCACATCCTTGAGGTGGATCACGCCCAGCAGGCGCTTGTCCACGCAAACCAGCAGCGGCGTGCCACCGCTTTGGGCGATGCGTTCGATTTCGCGGGCCAGCGCGGCCGGCATCTCCAGGCGTTGCATGCCGACGAAGGCCAGAACCGCATCTACAGCCCCTTTGCGGTAACGGTGTTGCTGCAAGTCGATGCCCGACAGGCGCGTCTCGGCGCTGAAGGCAATGGGCTCGAACTGCCCGGCTGCCGGCTCGACGAAGTCGTGCAACTGGCGCAGGTACTCGACGATCGACTTACCTTCGGCAGTGTCATCGGCCAGCGAAGCGAGCAAGGCACCCTCGCCCAGCTCTTTGGCGGTTACGCCCGTGGCGGCATGCAAGGCGCTGCAGCGGCGGTTGCCGAAGGTGATGGTGCCAGTCTTGTCGAGCATCAGCGTGTGCACGTCACCGGCCGCCTCCACCGCACGGCCCGAGCGCGCGATCACATTCAGGCGCACCAGGCGGTCCATGCCGGCGATGCCGATGGCCGAAAGCAGGCCGCCGATGGTGGTGGGGATCAGCGTCACCAGTAGCGCCGCGAGGAAGATCAATGGCAGGCTGCCACCGGCAAAGTGGGCGAACGGCTGCAGGGTCACCACCACCACCAGGAAGATCAGGGTCAGGCCGATCAGCAGGATATCCAGCGCGATTTCATTCGGGGTCTTCTGCCGCTTCGCGCCTTCGACCAAAGCGATCATGCGGTCCAGCGTCGATTCGCCTGGGTTGCTGGTGATGCGGATCAGCAACCAGTCGGAAACCAGCCGGGTGTTGCCGGTAACGGCAGAACGGTCACCGCCGGACTCACGGATGACCGGTGCGGACTCGCCGGTAATGGCCGCCTCGTTGACGGCCGCGATGCCTTCGAGCACCTCGCCGTCACCGGGGATCATGTCGCCGGCAACGACGCGGACTACGTCATCCTTGCGCAGCTGGGTTGCGCTGACGGTTTCAAAGGTACCGTCGTGCTTGCGACGCTGGGCAGTCAAGCCTTGGCTACCCGCCTTTAGGCTGTCGGCGCGTGCCTTGCCGCGGCCCTCGGCCAACGCTTCGGCGAAGTTGGCGAACAGCACGGTGAACCACAGCCACAGGGCAATCTGCACGGCAACGCCGGTGCTGACGCCACTGCCGGGTGCGAAGCACAGCACGGTGGTCAACACCGCGGTCAGGGCGACCACCAGCATCACCGGCGAGCGCTTGAGCTGCCGTGGGTCGAGCTTGACGAACGCTTGCACCAGCGCCGGGCGCCACAGCGCGCCAATGCGGGTCTGGTCCTTGGCGCTGCGTGGGGCATTCACTTCAGGAATGGGCATGTTCATGATCGGTCCTCAGAAACCCAGGCTCAGGTGTTCGGCGATTGGCCCAAGGGCCAGGGTCGGCAGGAAGGTCAGGCCGCCGACCAGCAGGATGGTCAGCAGCAACAGGCCAGTGAACAGCGGGCCATGCGTGGGGAAGCTGTTCAGCCCTTGGGGCGCGCTTTTCTTCGCCGCCAGGCTGCCAGCCAAGGCCAGAATTGGCAGGATGTAGCCGAAGCGGCCGATCAGCATGGCCAGGCCGATCATCACGTTGTGGAACACCGTATTGGCGCCGAACCCGGCGAATGCCGAACCGTTGTTGGCGGTGCCGGAGGTGTAGGCGTAGAGCAACTGGCTGAAACCATGGGCGCCAGGGTTGCTGACCGCCCCAGCGGGGCCCGGCAGGCTGGCGGCAATGGCGCCCAGCACCAGCACACCGACCGGCATTACCAGCAGTGTCGCAACCAGCAGCTGCACCTCCCGCGCCTGCAGTTTCTTGCCGAGATATTCCGGCGTGCGGCCAATCATCAGGCCCGCCAGGAACACCGCGATCAGCACGAACAGCAGCATCCCGTACAGCCCCGCGCCGACACCGCCGAAGATCACTTCACCCACCATCATGTTGACCATCGCAACCATGCCGGTCAGCGGGTTGAGGCTGTCGTGCATGGCGTTGACCGAGCCGTTGGACGCTGCGGTAGTCGTCACCGTCCACAGCACCGAACCGGTGGTGCCGAAGCGGCTCTCCTTGCCTTCCATCGGCGCGCTTTGCTGCACCTGAGCACTTGCCAGAGCAGGGTTCGGCTGGTGCTCCGACCACAGCGCAGTCGCACCGCCAATCAGGAACAGGCCGAGCATGCAGGCCAGGATCGCGCGGCTCTGGCGCAGGTCCTTGACGTAGTGGCCAAAGGTAAACACCAAGGCGACCGGAATCAGGATGATCGCGGCCACTTCGAACAGGTTGCTCCAGGCCGTGGGGTTCTCGAACGGGTGCGCCGAGTTGACGCCGAAGAAGCCGCCACCGTTGGTGCCCAGCTGCTTGATCGCGATCTGGCTGGCGGCAGGGCCCAGCGGGATGGTCTGGTCGGCGCCTTGCAGGGTTACGGCGTGGGCGTAATCGGCGAAGGTCTGCGGCACGCCTTGCCATACCAGCAGCAGCGCCAGCAACAGGCACAGCGGCAGCAGGCCATAAAGGGTGGCACGGGTCATGTCGACCCAGAAGTTACCCAGGCTGCTGGTGGAGCGCCGGGCGATGCCGCGGCACAGCGCGACCAGCACGGCCAGGCCGGTGGCGGCACTGACGAAGTTCTGCACGGTCATGCCGAGCATCTGGCTCAGGTAGCTGACCGACGCTTCACCGCTGTAGGCCTGCCAGTTGGTGTTGGTGACGAAGCTCACCGCCGTGTTGAAGGCCAGCGACCATTCCTGGCCGGGCAGGTGCTGCGGGTTGAGCGGCAGATGGCCTTGGAGCAGCAGCACGGCGAACAGCACCAGAAAGCCGGCGAGGTTGAAGGCCAGCAGGGCCAGGGTGTACTGCTTCCAGTTCTGCTCCTGCTTGGCGCGTACGCCAGCCAGCCGGTAGCAGCCCTGCTCCACCGGGCCAAGCAGTGGCGTCAGCCAGGTACGTTGGCCCTCCATCACCTTGTAATAGAACCGCCCGAGCCACGGTGCCGGTAGCAGCACGATGACGAAAAACGCCAACAGCAACGCGAAGTCATAACTGTGCATGGCCGCTCCCTAGCTGCGATCGGCGCGCAGCAGCGCCACCAGCAGGTAAACCGCCAATGCCACTGCCAAAAGCAGTGACAGCCCGTCGAGCATGTTCATGTGCAGATCTCCCCTGGGTGCGGCTTGGGCCGCTTTGGGGAGATTGTCCGAGGGAGGGGCGTAAAGAGGCGAGATCGAGAGGTGGGGATGGGGATAAAGAAAGCGTAAAGATCAACGATTCATGGGTGGCTGTGCCGGCCCAATCGCTGGGCCGGTTCGCGCTTACCGCTGGGGCGTCTGTTGCCCGGCGTTGCGGCTCCAGTCCAGCAGCAGGCTGTACCCCACAGCCAGCAAGGTCGGCCCTATGAACAGGCCGATGAAGCCAAAGGCGATCAAACCGCCGAACACCCCAAGCAGTACGATCACCAGCGGCAGGTTGCCCCCGCGGCTGATCAGGTACGGTTTGAGCACGTTGTCCACGCCACTGATCACAAAGGTGCCCCAGATCCCCAGGAACACCGCCATGCCGTACTCACCCTTCCACACCAGCCAGCCCGTCGCGGGTATCCATGCCAGTGGCGGGCCCATGGGAATCAGGCTGAGCATGAAGGTCACCAGGCCCAGCACGATGGCGCCTGGCACACCGGCAATCAGGAAACCGATCAGGGCCAGCAGCGCCTGGGCAGCTGCAGTACCGATCACGCCGTTGACCACCCGTTGCACGGTGCCCGCCACCAGCTCCAGGTAATACTCGGCGCGGTCCCCTACCAGGCGGTTGAGCAAGCGCAGGACGAACGCCGACAGGCGCGGGCCATCACGGTAGAAAAAGAACACGAAGACCAGGCTCAGGGTCAGCTCCAGCACGCCGCTGCCGATCTGTGCGCTGCGCGCCAGCAGCCAGTTGCCCACCTGGCCGAAGTAAGGCTTGGCCGAGGCGATCAGCGCCGCGCCCTGCTGATCGAGGGATTGCCACCAGCGCACCAGGCGCTCGCCGACGAAGGGGATGCCACCCAGCCAGTCCGGCGCCTCGGGCAGGCCGTCCACTTGCACGTCACGCACAAAGGCCGTGGCATCGCGGATGTGGTCAGCCAGGTTGAACCCCAGCCACACCAGCGGCAAGGCCACGATCAGGATCCAGGCGGTGGTCAGCAGGCTTGCAGCGAGTGTTTCGCGCCCGCCCAGCGCCCGCGTCAGCAGGCGCATCAGCGGCCAGCTGGCAAAGGCCAGGATCGCCCCCCACAACAGCGCCGATATGAACGGCGCCATCACCCACAGGGCAGCCCCGAGCAAGGCGAGTAGGACGATCTGTATCAGCAGGCGATCATTGTTGGCCATGGTGGCGCTCGTTCAACGGATCAATTCCAGGTGCAGGCCGTCGGTAGGAGCATTGCCGACCTCGAGCCGGTTGCTGCGTACGCCCGCCTTGACCAGTTGCTCGCGCCAGGCCTCGGCCTCGTTGCCGCTAAGGCTGGCGCGCAAGGTGCTGTCGAGGTTGAGGCTGCGGCCCAGCAACGCCACCCAGGCAGGTTGCGGCGTGGTCAGGTCAGGGTAGTCGAGCTTGCCGGTGTCGCGCATTTCGCGCAACACCGTAGCTGCCGTGGGCAGCAGCTCACCGAGCGGGCTGCCGGCGACGAACTCTTCCACATGCAGGTAGGCACGGCGATTACCGCGCGTGACGCTGTACAGCGCCACCAGGGTATCGGCCTCTTCGGCGGAGCGGCGCAGCAGGATGAACGCCTGCTGCTCGTCACCACCATTGAGCCGTGCACTGGCGAACACATCATTGGCCCACAGGCTGGCTTCGCCGCAATCGCGGCCCTGGCACCAGAACAACGGGTAGCCACCGTCGCGCTGCAGTTCCTCGCGGGCACTGGTGAACGCTTCGCGGGCGGTGCGCTCCACCGGCAATTCATAGGTGACGGAACTGACCTGCCCGCGGCTCTCGACTTTGTCGTCGACCCTCAAGCGGCCGCTGATCTTGCGCAGCGGCCCCATGGGGTAGATGCGTTCTTGTTCGACCACCGGCCGCTGGTCGACCACCTTGGCGTCCACGGGGACCGGCAGGTTGCCGGCCCACAGCAACGGGCTGGCGAACAGCAGGCTGGCGCAAATGACGGTGCGCATGGCAACGGGCGCGCTCATCGGCGGCCCAGACGGCGACCGGCGCCGAAGTGAAGCTCCAGAATGTCTGGCAGTTGCATGGTTGTCTCCCTTTCAACCCGCCAAGCCTCGACACTTGTCCGATGCAAGTCAAGCAAAGCCAAAGAAGCGATTGATACAGTCTGCGACAAGGGCCGCGCCCTGTTCATCGTTCAGGTGCAGGTGATGCCCACCGGGCAGCACCGTCTGTTCAAAGGTTAGCTGCTGCAGCAGCTCGGTGTGGCGTGCCAGCATGCCATCGGCGGCCACTACCAGGCAGGCCGGGCAACTAACCCGGTGCACATGGGCCATGGCCTGGGCCTGGCTCAGGCGCACAGGCGAGGGCAAGGTCAGGCGGCTGTCGCTGCGCCAGCTGTAGCCGCCGGGGACCGGCATCAGCCCGCGCTGGGCGAGCAGCTCGGCGGCGTCCCGGCTGACTGCAACCATCCCTTTCATACGCGCCTGCACGCCCTCCTCCAGCGACTTGTAAACCGACTTGCGCTTGCCATCCAGGCGAAGCTGCGCCTGCAGCGCCAGCCCCAGACGTTCCCCGGCATCCGCCTCGGCACCGGTCGGCGGAATGACGCCGTCGATCAGCACCAGGTGGCTGACCCGCTCCGGCAAGGCGCCGGCCAGTTGCACCGAGATGATCGCCCCCAGCGAATGCCCGAGCAGGGCAAACCGTTGCCAGCCCAGCTGCTCGGCAACCCGCAGCACATCGTGGGCATAGTCGGCCAGCGCATAGCCAGCCCCTGGCGGGCGGTGTTCGGAGTAACCATGCCCGGCCAGATCCAGGGCGACGATACGCAGGCCTTTCAATTGCGGCGCCAGGCGGGCGAAGCTGTTGGCATTGTCCAGCCAGCCATGCAGGGCGATCGTCGGCAGCCCCTGCTCGGGGCCGAACAAGTGCGCCGCCAGTTCGATATGGCCGAGGCTGAGGCGAATTTCCTCGACATGCGCGCTCATGCCTGGCTCCAGCGGTCGAACAGGCCTTTGATCAGGCTGGCGGTGTCGGTTGGCCGTTCCAGCGGGAACATGTGCCCGCCTGGCACACTGTGATACTCGCCACGTGGCATGGCGCGCACGGCCAGCGTGTGATGGCGCCGGATAACATTGCTGCGGTCACCCCGCACCATCGCCAGCGGCACCTTGAGCTGGCGTGCCGGTGCCGGGCTGGCGTGGGGGATGCTGCGGTAGATGCTGATTTCGGTAGCCGGGTCGAAACGCAGACGCAGGCCTTGCTCTGAGTTTTCCAGGCCATGTTCCAGGTACGCCTCCAGGCATTCGGGGTCAAAATGCCGGAACAGGCTTTTGCTGGCGAAGTAGTCACGCGCGCTGTCGCGGTCGGCGAACGCTTCACGCCGGCCAAGGGTGCGGCCTGCCGGGGTAATGCGGTCGATGAAGCCGAAACGCTTGGCAGTGCGCAGTAACCACTGGTCGGCACGGGTCAGCACCGGCGAATCGAGCATCACCACCCCTCGGTAGTATTCAGGGCAACGCAGCGCCGCATGCAGGTGCAGCACGCCCCCTAGCGAGTGCCCGACGCCCCAGACCGGTTGGCCCTGACGGGCCAGGTGGTGCAACAGTTCGTCGACCAGGTTCTGCCAGTTGTCGTTGACCGGAAAACGCGGGTCGTGGGCGTGCAGGGGCAGGTGCTGCACCTGATAGTCCGGTGCCAGGGCAGCGAACAGCTTGCAGTAGGTGGCAGACGGAAAACCGTTGGCATGGGCGAAGAAGATCTGCTGCGACATGGCGCCTGGTCCGGAGCGGGGATGATGGCCCATTGTCGGCATCGCGCTGATGCTCGGCAACATCTGTAAAGGTCATCGCCAAGGGCAATCAGGTCATGCGCTGCTGTCAAAGCTCGCAAGGGAACGTCGCAGGCAGGCTTGCATGTAGGCCAACTGGCTCTCCAGAACCTCTCGGGCAAGGCGCTGATCCTGGTGGTCGAGCTCCAGCCGCCGCAACGCCAGGCAACTGGTCTGCAACAGATGGGAGACGCGCAGGCAGGCGTCCTGCAGCTTGCGTAAATCGTCTTCACCTTGCTGATGGCGGGTATCGCTCTGCTGGCCTCTGCGGCGCAGCTTGCCCAGTAAATGGTAAAGCTTGGCATCTGCCGACTCGCGCAGCAGGCTGTACTGGGCAAAGTCCAGCACAACGCCGCGTTGCACGCTTTCAACCATGGGCTGCAGGTCCAACGAACGCAACAACTCGGGCATCAGACCGCTCATTCCACCACTCCATGCCGCACTGATTCGCTTGTCATCCTGAACCAACGCTAACAATGGATCCAATCCACGGGCAACTGGCAAAACTGCCAGTTGCCGCAGTCAGCCAGGTGAATTAAGCGCGCGAAGCGTCATCAGGCCAGACAGCGGCCAATCGCCTTCGAGTTCTGCCAGGCTCGCCGTGCTCATGGGCGCCGGCTGCTGAAGGTGCCCGTGCTCGAGCATGCCGACCAGCGAGCCCACCAGCGGTTGATGGCTGACCAGCAGCACGTGCTCAAGGCCCAGGCGCTCGATTTCACCGATGGCCTGCTGGACGCTGCTCTCCGGCGTCAGCCAGGGCACGGTGCGCACGGGTTCGGCAAAACCCAGGGTGTCATGCACCAAGGCTGCCGTCTGCTGCGCCCGCACGTAGGGGCTGGCGATGATGGCCTGTAGCGGTTGGCCGAGCAGATGCGCCGCACTTCGCAGTACCTGTTCACGGCCATGGGCCGTCAGGCGCCGCTCGGCATCGGTATTGGCCCGTGGCTCCGCCTCGCCATGGCGTAGCACCCACAGCTTCACAGCTTGGGCTCCTCGTCGCGCACCGGGTGCGGGGCTGGGGCCACGGTATGTGGCGCTTCACCTTCCGGGGCACGTGGGGCAGGCCAGTCGGAAAACGGCCAGGGTTTGTTGTCGGTATGGAAGGTGCCGAAGCGTCCGATCTGCGCAAGGTACTGGCTGAGGCTGTCGCCAAAGTTCATCAGGCTGGCGCTCGGCGCACCGTAAATCAGCCGGTAGATGAGCTGCACCAGCACCAGGCCGCCCAGCAGCAGTTCGGCCAGTTGCCAGACCACCAGGAACACCAGCATCCACACCACGCGCAGGATGATCGACTCGCGCTGGGCGCGCTCGGGGGTATCGTTCATGTATCGCTCCTTGCTCTGATCAAAGACGCTAAAGGCTCATTCGAGACGCTGGTGGCTCAATTGAAACCGCTGGTGGAAATGAAGTCGACATCGGTCTTGGGTTCGGCACGCATCAGGCGCTCGATCACCTGGTTCAGCGTGCGCCCCTCGAAGAGGATGGCATGCAGGCCGGCCACCAGCGGCATGTATACCTGTACTTCCTCCGCCTTGGCCTTGAGCACCTTGAGGGTATTGACCCCTTCTGCCACCTCGCCCAGGCGACTGACCGCCTGCTCCAGGGTCAGGCCCTGGCCCAGGGCGTGGCCTACCTGGTAATTGCGGCTCTTGGGCGAGGAGCAGGTAACGATCAGGTCGCCTACGCCGGCCAGGCCAAGGAAGGTCATGGGGTTGGCGCCCTGGCTCACGGCGAAGCGGGTCATCTCGGCCAGTGCGCGGGTGATCAGCATGCTCTTGGTGTTCTCGCCCATGCCCAACGCCACGGCCATGCCGGCGATGATTGCGTAGACGTTCTTCAACGCGCCACCCAGCTCGACGCCGAAACGGTCGTTGCTGGCATAGACCCGGAAGGTGCTGCCATGCAGCACGGCCTGCACACGTTCGCAGAGCGCTTCGTCCTCGCTGGCGACCACCGTGGCGGTCAGCGCATGCTCGGCGATCTCGCGGGCAAGGTTCGGCCCGGACAGCACGCCGATACGCGCTTGCGGGGCAATCTCTTCAAGAATCTGGCTCATCAACTTGAAGCTCTGCGCTTCGATGCCCTTGGTCAGGCTGACCAGGCATTTGCCACTCAGCAACTCGGCATGCGGCGCCAGCACGCTGCGCAGGGCACTCGATGGCAGCGCGACGAAAACCAGGTCGCTGGACTGCAAGGTGGCCAGCAGGTCGTTGACTGGCTCGACGCCATCATGCAGCCGAATACCCTTGAGGTAGCGAGGGTTCTCGCGATTGACGCGCATGGCTTCGGCCTGCGCGGGGTCGCGCATCCATTGGCGCACCGGCACACCGTTTTGCGCCAGCAGGTTCGCCACGGCGGTGCCGAAGCTACCGCCTCCCAGAACTGCAACAGGTTGCTGTTGAGTCATATTCAATCCGTTAGAGCCATTAATGAAGTGGCGACGGGGGGCATTATACGGTGCGCAGGCGACAGAGCCAGTGGCAGTGCCCGTGAAGCGGTCGGCACTCATGCCGCAGATCACTGGCAAAACCTCCACGGTCAGTTAACATGCCTGTTTCAACCCTGATACAAGGCCGTATCGTGTTCCCTGGCACGCCTCACTACCCTCGCCTGTTGCTGCTGACCGCCTTGCTCGGCGGCCAGGCTTTTGCCGACGACCTGTTCATCGACAACGCCGACCTGCCGCAGGTTCTGACCGCCACGCGCCTGAAACAATCCCCGGCCGCCGTGCCGGGCAGCATGACCGTGCTCGACAGCGAGCTGATTCGTGCCAGCGGCGCCCGTGATATTCCCGAGCTGCTGCGCCTGGTGCCAGGCATGATGATCGGCTACGGCGCCGGCAACCAGCCGACGGTCAACTACCACGGCACCAGCGTCAACGAAGCCCGGCGCATGCAGGTGCTGATCGACGGCCGATCGGTGTACCGCGCGGGCCTGGCCACAGTCGATTGGAGCGACATCCCGGTAGCGCTCGAGGATATCGAGCGCATCGAGGTGTTCCGCGGCCCCAACACCGTCAGCTACGGCGCCAACGCGCTGATGGCGGTGGTCAACATCCTCACCCGCAACCCGGCCGACAGCCACGGCACGCGCATGAAGCTGACCCGCGGCCAGAACGGCATCGACGATTACTACCTCAGCCAGGGCCTGGGCTGGGACGGCGGCGACCTGCGCCTGTCGGTATCGGGCCAGAAAGATGACGGCTTCGATGAAAACCAGTTCGGCCAGGATTACCGCGACAGCCGCCGGCTCAACCGCTTCAACCTCAGCGTCAGCCACACCCTGGCGCCGAACCAGACGCTGGAATGGCAGTTGGCGGCCAAGGAAGGCAGCAACCAGCGGCCCTACACCTATCAGCCGGTGTTCCCCTTCGTGACCGAAAGCGGCGACAACGCAGACGTCAACGCCAAGGATTATGCGGGCTCGGTGCGCTGGAACATCGATTTCAACCCCGAACACAGCCTGTACGTGCAGGGCTCGGCCCAGCACTTCGACCGCCAGCAGGTCTGGCGCGCGTGCGACGCGGCACTGTCGTTCAGCCCGGAGTTGACCCGGCTGTGGCAACTGAACCCGAATTTCGCCGAACAGGTCGCCCGCGGGGCCAACAACCCGCCCAGCAGCAGCAACCCTGAAGAACAGGCGCTGGTCGACGCCATCAAGAACCAGTGGAACAACCAGGGTGGCAGCAATGTGGTGTGCGGCGATGTCGATCAGAGCACCCGCGAAACCCGCTACGACCTGGAAATCCAGGACACCCTGAGCCTGACCGACAGCCTGCGCCTGCTCAGCGGCATGAACTACCGCTATGATCGCGCCGACTCGCAGACTTACTTCGACGGCAGCCTGGACGATCAGACCTGGCGCCTGTTCGGCCAGCTGGAGTGGCGCGCCGACGAGCACTGGATCGTGCAGGGCGGCGCGATGTTCGAAGACTCGCAGCTGTCCGGCAGCTCGTTGACCCCGCGCATGGCGGTCAATTACCTGATCACGCCACGCCACGGCTTGCGCGCGGTGTACTCCGAAGCCGTGCGCTCGCCGGACATGTTCGAGAACAACGTCAACTGGAGCTACACGGTCAAGAACCTCACACCCACCGCATTCGGCCAGCAGCACGGTGAATATTTCGTCAAGACGCGCGGGCCGGGCGACCTCGACCAGGAACGCATGCGCTCGCGCGAGCTGGGCTACAACGGGCAGTTCAGCGACATTGACCTGAACATGGATGTGAAGCTGTTCTACGACGAGATCACCGGAATGATCAGCGAACCCTTGAAGAACAACCAGTACATCGCCAGCAACGCCAACAAGGCCCGCTTCAGCGGCAGCGAGGCGCAGCTGGACTGGCGCCCCACCCGGCGTGACCGCCTGCGCTTCACCTACGCCTACGTCGACGCCTGGGCCAGCAACCCCGTCGACAGCGCCAACACGGCCCGCAACAGTGGCTCGGCCGGCTGGATGCGCGAATGGGGCCAAGGCTGGTCGAGCGCGCTGTTCTATTACGGTGACGCTACGCTCAACCAGTATCGCTACGAGCGCCTCGACCTGCGCGTGGCCAAACGCATGCGCATCCAGGGCAGCAACCTGGAGCTCGCCGCGTTGTGGCAGCAGCGCCTGGACGACGAGCCGATTACCACGGCCCAGAACCGTTACGACAGCCGACACCGCCTGAGTGTCAGCGCAGAGCTGGAGTTCTGATGGCCCGACTGCTGCGCCTGCTGCTGTTCTGCTTGTTGCCACTGGGTTCGCTGTCTGCCAGCGAAATCCTGCTGGTCGGCGGCGAGGACCAGCCCGGCATCCGCAGCTTTGTCGCAGCGCTCGAAAGCCGCCGCAGCCATGACCAGGTGCGGTTTCAGACCGTCGCCGAACTGCCCCGCCCCGGCCTGCTCACGGCAGATACGCGCCTGGTGCTGCTGGACAGCGCCGCGCTGGACTGGCGCCTGGGCGAAACTGCCGGCCCACCGGCACTGGCCATGCGCATCAGCCGCGTGCAGGCCGAGCAACGCCTGGGAAAGTCGCGCCCGGCCTTCCTGACCTTGCTGTGGAGTGACGCGCCACTGGCCCGGCAACTGCGCCTGGCCCGCTACCTGCTGCCCCAGGCCCAGCGCATCGGCGTGCTGTACGGCGAGCATAGCCATTTTCTGCTCGATGAACTGCGCCAGGCGGCGCGCCCGCTGGGGCTGGAGGTCGTGGCCCAGGACTGGCCGGACCAGCGCGACAGCCGCCCGCTGCAGCATGTGCTGGGCAACAGCGACGTGCTGCTGGGGCTCGACGACCCCGACCTGTACAACTCCAAGACCGCCAAGAACCTGCTACTCAGCAGTTATGGCCGGCAGATGGCGCTGATCGGCCCGAACGCCGGTTTCGTCCGCGCTGGCGCACTGGCCAGCACCTACAGCGACCAGGATGACTGGCTGGCGGTCCTCGACCAACTGCTCGACCATCCGCCGGCACGCTGGCCCCGCAGCCTTTACCCGGCACGCTTTGGCGTCAGCGGCAACCAGCAGGTGGCCCGCGCCCTGGGCCTTGAACCGATCGATCCGAACGCCACCGCCAAGGCCCTGGCCGAAGGAGAACACACCCCATGAGCAAACGCCTGAGCTGGGACATCCATACCCGCACCCAGATCATCAGCCTGGGCCCCGCGCTGCTGCTGACCTTGCTGCTCATCAGTTTCTTCACCTTCGTGCGCATCCAGGACTTGCGCCAAGAGCTCAACCACACCGGGCAACTGATCGCCAACCAACTGGCCCCAGCGTCCGAATACGGTGTCATCTCGGGCAACAACGAAGTGCTCGAAGGCTTGATGCGCGCCACGTTGAGCATCCCCCATGTGCGCTTCCTAGAGGTGCAGGACAGCCGCAACCACATCCTGGTGTACGTCGAGCAGTCCGACGAAAGTGCCAACCGGGCTCAGCGCGTGGAAGTATTCCAGGCGCCGATCCGCCTGCAGCAAATCCGCCTGGACAACGACTTCCTGCAGCAGGGCAAGGCCCCGCAGCCGGCGATAGGCGACGACTACCTGGGGCGGGTGATCGTCGGCATGTCGGACGACGCCTTCAGCCAGCGCCAGCAGGAGATCGTGATCAAGGCCGGCATCCTGGCGCTGTTCGCGCTGCTGTTCACCTTCCTTCTAGCCCGCCGCCTGGCCATGAGCCTGGCCAAGCCCATCAGCGACATGGGCCACGCGGTCAAGGCCATCCAACAAGGTGAGTACAACACGCCGCTGCCGGTGGTCGACGACAGCGAACTGGGCCACCTGGCGCACCACATCAACAACCTGGCCAACGCCCTTGAACAGGCCAGTACGGAACAGAAGCAGGCCATTGCCCAGTTGATCCAGGCCCGTGAAGAGGCCGAACAAGCCAACGGCGCCAAGTCCGAATTCCTGGCGATGATGAGCCACGAGCTGCGCACGCCCATGAATGGCGTGCTGGGCATGCTGCAACTGCTGGAAACCACCCCGCTGACCAGCGAACAGGCCGAGTACACGGCGGTGGCCAGCGAATCCACCGGGCACCTGCTGAAGGTGATCAACGACATCCTCGATTTCTCGCGGATCGAACGCACCACGCTGCAGCTGGAACACATCGATTTCAACCTGGGCGAGCTGATCGCCAGCAGCGTGCAGTCGTTCCAGCACAGTGCACAGCAGCGCGGCTTGCACTTGCACCTGCAGCTACCCGACGACAATGGGCCGTTGCAGGTGGTGGGCGACCCCACGCGCATCCGCCAGATCCTCCTCAACCTGGTCGGCAACGCCTTGAAGTTCACAGAACGTGGCCAGGTCCAGGTCGAGGCCCGCTGGCAGGTACTCGACCGCCAGACGCTCTGGTTCACCTGCAGCGTGCGCGACACCGGCATCGGCATCGACAGCGAGCGCCTGGAGATGATGTTCGTTGCGTTTCAGCAAGCTGACAGTTCGATTTCGCGGCGCTATGGCGGCACCGGCCTGGGCTTGTCCATCGCCCGCACCCTGGCGGAACGCATGGGCGGCAAGCTGCGTGGCGAAAGCCGCGAAGGGCTGGGCTCGACGTTCACCCTGGAGATGCCGCTGGCACTGGCCACCGCCACGCCTGCAGCACTGCCAGGCGCGGCGGTGGCCCACGGGCAGCTCGCGCAAGGCGAACGCATCCTGCTGGTTGAGGACAACCCGGTCAATCAGAGTGTCATCGAGGCCATGCTACGTAGCCTGGGCCTTGAGGTCAGCGTGGCCCACGACGGCATTCAAGCGGTCGAGCAGGTCAGCCAGCATCGGTTTGCCGCCATTCTGATGGACTGCCGGCTGCCACAGGTGGATGGCTATGAAGCCACCCGGCGGATCCGCCTGCTGCCCAATGGCGGCCTGCTACCGATCATCGCCTTGACCGCCAATGCCTTGCAGGGCGATCGTGAACGCTGCATCGACGCCGGCATGAACGATTACCTGAGCAAACCCTTCCGCCGCACCGAGCTGCAACGGGTATTGCAACGCTGGTTACCCGGCCAGACAGCCGCGACTGGCGATAAATGCTAAAGTGCGGCAGTCTTAAGGACTGGACAGGACCTTCTTCGGCCCTGAAAATAGACGTTTCAGTGCACACCTGTACTTCTTTCGCCAGGTGCGCTGTGACTTTCACCACAACGCAATAGTCTACCTGTAGGCTGCCGCTCGGAGAGATGCCGGGTTGGCCGGGAAGATTCATCCCCTGCCACAGGGGGTTATTGAGGAGCTCGCATGACCAAACAACACGCCTTTACTCGGGAAGACCTGCTGCGCTGCAGTCGCGGTGAGCTGTTCGGCCCAGGTAATGCGCAACTGCCCGCGCCGAACATGCTGATGGTCGATCGCATCACCCATATCAGCGAAGAAGGCGGCAAGTACGGCAAAGGTGAATTGGTCGCCGAGCTGGATATCACCCCGGACCTGTGGTTCTTCGCCTGCCACTTCGAAGGCGACCCGGTAATGCCGGGCTGCCTGGGCCTCGATGCCATGTGGCAGCTGGTCGGTTTCTTCCTCGGCTGGCAAGGCCTGCCAGGCCGTGGCCGCGCCCTGGGTTCGGGTGAAGTGAAATTCTTTGGCCAGGTATTGCCTACCGCCAAGAAAGTCACCTACAACATTCACATCAAGCGCGTCCTGAAGGGCAAGCTGAACATGGCCATCGCCGATGGCTCGGTCAGCGTTGACGGCCGCGAGATCTACACGGCCGAAGCCCTGCGGGTCGGCGTGTTCACCTCCACTGACAATTTCTAAGGGTTATTCGCATGCGCCGCGTCGTTATCACTGGTCTGGGCATCGTATCGTGCCTGGGCAATGACAAAGCTACCGTCACCGAAAACCTGCGTAACAGCCGTCCGGGTATCCGTTTCAACCCGGAATACAAGGAAATGGGGCTGCGCAGCCAGGTTTCCGGGTCCATCGACCTCAACCTCGAAGAACTGATCGACCGCAAGGTCTACCGCTTCGTCGGCCACGCTGCGGCGTACGCCTACCTGGCGATGCAGGACGCGATCAAGGACGCTGGCCTGACCGAAGAGCAGGTTTCCAACCCGCGTACCGGCCTGGTGGCTGGCTCCGGCGGCGCCTCGACCCTGAACCAGATGGAAGCGCTGGACACCCTGCGCGAGAAAGGCGTCAAGCGTGTCGGCCCTTACCGCGTCACCCGCACCATGGGCAGCACCGTTTCGGCATGCCTGGCTACCCCGTTCAAGATCAAGGGCCTGAACTACTCGATCTCGTCGGCGTGCGCCACCTCGGCCCACTGCATCGGCACCGCACTGGAGCAGATCCAGTGGGGCAAGCAAGACATCGTCTTCGCCGGTGGCGGTGAAGAAGAGCACTGGAGCCAGTCGTTCCTGTTCGATGCCATGGGCGCCCTGTCGACCAAGCGCAACGACACTCCGGAACTGGCCTCGCGCGCCTACGACGCCGACCGTGATGGCTTCGTCATCGCTGGCGGCGGCGGCATGGTCGTGGTCGAGGAACTGGAGCACGCCCTGGCCCGTGGCGCCAAGATCTACGCCGAAATCGTCGGCTACGGCGCGACTTCCGACGGCTACGACATGGTCGCGCCAAGCGGCGAAGGTGCAATCCGCTGCATGCAGCAGGCGATGTCCACCGTCGACACCCCGATCGACTACCTGAACACCCACGGCACTTCGACCCCGGTCGGTGACGTTGCCGAGATCAAGGGTGTTCGTGCAGTGTTCGGCGACAAAGCGCCGAAGATCAGCTCGACCAAGAGCTTGTCGGGCCACTCGCTGGGCGCCGCTGGCGTGCACGAGGCGATCTACTGCCTGCTGATGATGGAAAACAACTTCATCGCCGGCTCCGCCAACATCGACGAGCTGGACCCGGAAGTTGCGGACCTGCCGATCGTGCGCAAAACCGAAGAAAACGCCAGGATCGATACGGTCATGAGCAACAGCTTCGGCTTTGGCGGCACCAACGCCACCCTGGTGCTCAAGCGCTGGGAAGGCAAGTAAGGCCTTGATGTTGTAACAAAAACGCCCCGACAGGTTCGGGGCGTTTTTTTGCCTGCAGGTTTTGTGTAGGGCTAGCGAGCCTTGGGCAACACCGCCAGGAAGTTGTCCCGCGCCACCTTCTTCGCCACCCCCTCCGGCAAGGCATCCAGAAACGGCTTGAAGCCGTGCATCTGCTCACCAACGCTACCGAATTTACCCACCACATCGGACCCCAGCATGAAGCGCTCCGGGTACCGCTCGACCAACGCCAGCCACTCCTTGCGCGGCGCGCCCTGGTCATCCAGCAGATAGGGCTCCAGCACACTCCAGGACAGGTCGATATACAGGTTCGGGTAGTCCTCGAGCAAACGCGTCAGCACCGGCAGCAGAAAATCCATCTGCGTCTGATGCCGATGGATCTCCATGCTGGTGCCCGCATGCGCCCAGATGAACCGGGTATGCGGATGGTTACGCAGCGGCTCTTCGATCTCGGCCAGGTACAGCGGGTTGCGCTCACGCTTGGAGGTGATGTTCGAGTGCAGCAGCACCGGCATGTCGCGCTCGGCGGCCAAGTGATAGATGCGCGTCATCGCCTCGTTGTTGGCACGGGGCGTGTCACCGCTGGTCAAGGCCGTAAGGTCGTCGTGGCGGGTGAAGACTTCACCAATGCCTTGCCACAGCCCGGGATACAGATCGAGCATGCGCTCGATATGGCTAACCGCGTTCTTGTCGACCGGGTTGAAGCCCGTCAGGAACGGATGAAAGCGTTTACGTTGCGCTTCGGGCAATTTCTGCAACGCTGCCGCCACGTAGGTGTCCGTGGCGCTGTACCAGTACGCATCGGCATCGTCACCGGCGTAGTAGCGCGGGCGCTTGGGCTCGTCTTCATGCCATTTCTTGGCCACCGGTACGCCGGAGATCATCGAGTGCTCGACACCGGCATCATCCATCGCCTTGATCAGGGCAGGCATGCCCTCGGTCTCCTGGAAGAAGTCCACATAGTGCAGGTGGGCATCGCTGTAACGGTAGTCACGCGCCGGTGCCGCCTGGCACAACCCTCCACATAACAGCAGGCAGGCCAGCGCTCTGGCGATCATGGGCAGCTTCCTTCTCCGGGTATGAGCAGAGTAGACCCGGCCGCGCAGCTGGCGGTTCAGCAATGCAGCGCAAACAGCTATGCTGGGGGCACTTGCACCGCGCCTGGAGCCCAGCATGAGCAGCCCCCTGATCATCCGCCCGCGCGCCGAATCGGTCGAGGGCCAGCCGATCCTGCGCCCACTGCCTTCGGCGCAGTGCCGCAGCGTCGGGCCGTTCGTGTTCTTCGACCATATGCTGGAAACCGACTACGCCCCGGGCCATGGCATGGACATCCGCCAACACCCGCATATCGGGCTGTCGACGCTGACCTACCTGTTCGAAGGGGCGATCCTGCACAAGGACAGCCTGGGCTCGAATCAGCGTGTATTGCCGGGCGATGTCAGCTGGATGACGGCCGGCAGCGGCGTGGCGCATGTCGAGCGCACACCGGCGGATGCGCTGGCACACGGTTCGCGCTTGCATGGGCTGCAGGTGTGGCTGGCGTCGCCCCGCTCGCTCGAGCAAGGCGAACCGAGTTATAGCCATCATCCCGCAGCCAGCCTGCCGGTGAGCGATACCCTGGGCGTGCGTATCTGCATGATTGCCGGCAGCGGTTTCTGCCTGGATTCGCCGGTGCCTGTGCTCTCCCCTACCCTTTATGCGCACGTACAGATGCAGCCGGCAACGACGCTGCTGATACCGACTGAACACGCGCAGCGGGCGCTTTACCTGCTGGATGGCGAGTTGCTGCTGGGCGATGAGGACGTGGAGCCTTGCAGCCTGGTGCTGCTGCCCGAGGGCGAGGACGTGACGCTGTATGCGCAGGGCGAGTGCCAGCTGGTGCTGATTGGCGGGGAGCCGCTGGACGGGCCGCGGCGGATGAACTGGAATTTCGTGGCCAGTGCCCCGGAACTGATCGAGCAAGCCAGAGCCCGCTGGGCTGCGGGGGATTGGCCGCGGGTACCTGGGGAAACCTCAAGGATCGAGTTGCCACGGTAATTCTGGGGCTGCTCTGCAGCCCATCGCCGGCAAGCCAGCTCCTACAAAAAGCGGCCTACGCTGCCATGTAGGAGCTGGCTTGCCGGCGATGGGGCGCAAAGCGCCCGCTGCTATATCAGCGCTGGAACACTTCAGTCAGCAGGTTGTGCATCGAGCGGAAGGCCCGCTCCGAAGTGCGACGGTCATACTGCATCTTGCCCGGTACATTGGCATTCGGGTCGGTAAACGAGTGCACCGCCCCGCCATAGCTCAGCAATTGCCAGTCAACCTTGGCCGCGTTCATCTCCTCCTCGAACGCCGGCAACTGCTCCTTCGGCACCAGTGGGTCCGACGCGCCGTGCAACACCAGCACCGAACCCTTGATGTGCTTGGCATCTTCCGGGTTCGGGGTATCCAGCGTGCCATGGAACGACACCGCAGCCTTCAGATCAGCGCCGGTACGGGCCAGCTCCAGGGCGCAACAACCGCCAAAGCAGAAGCCGAAGGTGGCCACCTTGCCAGGCTCCAGCAGTGCCTTCGACTGCGCCAGCAGCTGCTCCAGCGCCCCCTTCATGCGCTTGCGCAGCTCGCTGCGGTCGTTCTTCAACGGCATCATCGCCGCACCCGCCTCGTCGGCATTTGACGGCCGCACCGATTGCCCATACAGGTCGGCAATCAGCACCACGTATCCCTTCTCGGCCACTTCCTTGGCAATGCGCTCGGCACCTTCGCCAATACCCATCCAGTTCGGCGCCATGACAAGCCCAGGGCGCCCCAGCGCGCCGGGCTCGTATACAAGGCGGCTTTCATAGGTCTTGCCAGACAGGTGATAAACCAGCGATTCGACGATTACCTTGCTCATCAAGCACTCCTTAAGGCTTCACCATGAAAAAAGCCCGCCGAAGCGGGCTTTCCTTTGCATCAACTCAAGCAGACAGCTCGACCAGCAGCTTGTTCAGGCGACGAACGTAAGCCGCCGGGTCCTTCAGGCTATCACCGGCCGCCAGCGCTGCCTGATCGAACAGGATGTGCGACAGCTCGGCGAAGCGGTCTTCGCTTTGCTCGTTGTCGAGCTTCTCGATCAGCGGGTGGGTTGGGTTGAATTCGAAGATCGGCTTGGAGTCCGGCACCTTCTGCCCGCTGGCCTCGAGGATCTGGCGCATCTGCAGGCCCAGGTCCTGCTCGCCGATGGCGAGGATCGCCGGCGAGTCGGTCAGGCGGTGGGACACACGCACTTCAGCGACGCTGTCACCCAGCGCACCTTTCAGGCGCTCGACCAGGCCTTCCTTGTCCTTGGCGACTTCTTCCTGGGCCTTCTTGTCTTCTTCGGAGTCCAGCTTGCCCAGGTCCAAGTCGCCGCGGGCGACGTCGACGAAGGCCTTGCCGTCGAACTCGTTGAGGTAGCTCATCAGCCACTCGTCGATACGGTCGGTCAGCAGCAGCACTTCGATGCCTTTCTTGCGGAAGACTTCCAGGTGCGGGCTGTTCTTGACCTGCGCGTACGACTCGCCGGTGAGGAAGTAGATCTTGTCCTGGCCTTCTTTGGCGCGGGCCAGGTAATCCGCCAGGGCAACGCTCTGCTCGCCGCTGTCGTCTTGGGTGGAGGCAAAGCGCAGCAGGCCGGCAATCTTCTCTTTGTTGGCAAAGTCTTCGGCCGGGCCTTCCTTCAGCACCTGGCCGAAGTTTTTCCAGAAGCCTTTGTATTGTTCAGGCTCGTTCTTCGCCAGTTTATCCAGCATGTCCAGCACGCGCTTGGTCAGCGCGGTCTTCATCGAATCGATGATCGGGTCTTTCTGCAGGATCTCGCGGGAAACGTTCAGCGACAGGTCGTTGGAGTCGACCACACCTTTGATGAAGCGCAGGTACAGCGGCAGGAACGACTCGGCCTGGTCCATGATGAACACGCGCTGCACGTAAAGCTTCAGGCCGCGCGGTGCTTCGCGCTGGTACAGGTCGAACGGTGCGCGGGCCGGCACGTACAGCAGCGAGTTGTACTCAAGCTTGCCTTCGACCTTGTTGTGGCTCCAGGCCAGCGGGTTTTCGAAGTCATGGCCGATGTGCTTGTAGAACTCCTGGTATTCCTCGTCCTTGATCTCGGTACGCGGACGGGTCCACAGCGCGCTGGCGCGGTTGACGGTTTCCCATTCTTCGGCTGGCTGTTCTTCGCCTTCGGCGGCAGCCTGCTCCTTGGGCAGCTGAATTGGCAGGGCAATGTGGTCGGAGTATTTCTTGACCACGTTGCGCAGGCGCCAGCCATCGGCGAATTCCAGCTCGTCCTTCTTCAGGTGCAGGACGATGCGGGTGCCGCGCTGTGGTTTTTCGACCGTGGACACCTCGAAGTCACCCTCGCCTTTCGACGACCAGTGCACGCCCTCGGCAGCCGGTTGGCCGGCGCGGCGGCTGAACACGTCGACCTTGTCGGCGACGATGAAGGCCGAGTAGAAGCCCACGCCGAACTGGCCGATCAGGTGAGAGTCCTTCTTCTGGTCACCGGTGAGGTTTTTCATGAAGTCGGCAGTGCCGGACTTGGCGATGGTGCCCAGGTGTGCGATCACGTCTTCACGGCTCATGCCGATGCCGTTGTCCTCAAGGGTCACGGTACCGGCGTCCTTGTCGAAGCTCACGCGGATCTTCAGGTCGCTGTCGCCTTCGAACAGCTCCGGCTTGGCCAAGGCTTCGAAGCGCAGCTTGTCGACGGCGTCGGAAGCGTTGGAAATCAGCTCACGCAGGAAGATTTCCTTGTTCGAGTACAAGGAATGAATCATGAGGTGCAGCAGCTGCTTTACCTCGGTCTGGAAGCCCAGGGTTTCTTTTTGTGTTTCCACACTCATGGTCTTCAAAACTCCGATCTGATGGCAGTGGGCGCCGGGCAGCCGATTCGGCCTGCGTTAACGGCGGATGTCATGCAGATGGGGGCTGCCCAGACGATTTCAAGGGCTTTTCCGGTTCGATCTTGAAATGAGCACGCGCAGTGGCGATCGGAGCTTGCCGATCGCCCTGCCAGGCGGTAATCGCCACGTTGGTCACGCGCCGGCCTTGGCGCCACAGCTGGCACTGCGCGTAGGTATCGCGAAAATGCCCGGCACGCAGGTAATCGATGGAAAAATCGATGATCTTCGGAATGCTCGCACTCTCGCTGTAAATAAGCAGATACAAGGCGGCAGAAAGCTCCATGAACCCGGCGATCACGCCACCATGCACCGCCGGCAGCAAAGGGTTGCCAATGTTGTCCGCATTGGCCGGCAGGCGGAACAGCAGGTCATCGCCCTGACGCTCGCACTCGATACCGATCAGGCCGGCGTAGGGGATCAGTTCCAGCAATGGCTGATAATCGCCAACCGCGTGGGCCTCGTTAAGGCGTTTACGGACATCGTGCGGAATCATGCGCGGCCCTCTTTCAGGTCTTTGCCGAAACGGATACCGCCTTTGATGCCCTGGCCCAGGCGCATGAAAGTGCCCACCACCTGGCAGATCGGCTGGCTGGGGTCATCCTGGTAGGCCGTTCCACGGGTAAAGATCACGTCACGGGTGACCCGGTAGCATTGGGCGTGGCCGTAGATGGCTTTACCGGCTTGCGCGGGATGCATGTAGTCGATGCGCAGGTCGAGGGTCGGGCACACCTCAAAGCTTGGCAGCACGCAAAGCGTGGCCATGCCGCACGTCGTGTCCATCAGCGTGGTCAAGGCGCCGCCATGCACTGCGCCGGTTTGCGGGTTGCCGACAATGGCAGGCGACCAGGGCAACAGCAGGGTCATGCCCTCGGCATCCGCATAGGCCACTTGCATGTGCAATACTTGGCAATGCCTGAGCGCCGACAAGAAGCGTTCGGCCATGGCCATCAAGGTTGAATCGGTCATTGGTAGTGTCCCTGATCAATGCGCATGATTACTGCCACGGCGGCATAAAACCGGTAAAAAGTCTATATAGAACGCGGTGTTATATATCTGTAATTGATGCGGAACTATTTCTGCACGGGCGAACTCGAAGGAACAAGTCACTTATTCCACCAAGGAGAAACACCCCCATGCGTAAACCATTTGCTTTTGCTCTGATGCTGGCTGCTGCCATGGGCCTGGCTGCTTGCGATAAAGCGAGCGAAGACAAAGCCCAGGACGCACAAGAACACGCCGAGCAAGCCCAGGAAAAGATGGGCGAAGCTCAGGATAAGATGAACGACGCTGCCAAGGAAAACGCCGAAGCCGCCAAAGATCAGGCCGAAGCCGAGAAGAAGGCTGCCGAAGAAGCCGCACCGGCTACTCCGGCTCCATCGACCGCGCCTGCCGAGCCTGCCAAGCAGTAATCGCGCCGTACAAAAAAACCCGACAGTGTCGGGTTTTTTTGTGCCTGCAACTTAGCGGTTAAACGTTTCAGGTATTAACGCTGGCGTTTTCTTTGCTGGCGTCGCTCGGTGCACTTTCGGTGGGCGTGAATACCATCACTTCCAGCACATCGGAATGGAACTCGCGCCGATACAGGATCAGCACTACACCCACACTCACCACCATGAACAACCACGGGCTGATGAACCAGGTGAGCATGGCCATGCCGAAGTAATAAGCGCGCAGGCCAAAGTTGAACTGGTTGGCCGCCAGCGACAACACCCTCGCCGCGCGGGACGCGAATGCCTTGCGCTCGAGTTCATTGACCAGGCGCTCACCGATCATTGGCGCGGACCCTACCAATACGGCAGCGAAGTTGTATTGGCGCATGCACCAGCTGAAGGTGAAGAAGGCGTAGACGAAAACCGCCGCCAGGCACAGCAACTTGATTTCCGACATCCCCTGCGACGCCTGCTGCACCAAGGGCAGGTCTGCCAACAGTGACAAGGCACGATCCGAGGCACCCAGCACGGTGAGGATGCCGGCGAGGATAATCAGGGTACTGGACGCAAAGAACGAGGCGTTGCGCTCCAGGTTGCCGATCACGCTGGCATCCGCGATGCGGTTGTCGCGCAGCAACATGCGCCGCATCCAGTCTTCCCGGTACAAGTGCAGCACACTGGCCAGGCAGGCCGTGTCGCGCCCCTTCCAGATGGCGTAGCGGGTGTAGCCGCCCCAGCAGAGGACGAACCAGCTGACGGCCAGCAAATTGTGGAGGTTGCTTTGGATGAAATTCATGCAGGGCTCCCGAAGGCCAGGTGCACTAAGGATAGAGACCGGGTTTCGACGCCCGCAAACACGGAAAGGCACACCCCTGTAACAAAAAAACCCCGCATCCTTGAGGATACGGGGTTCAGGGTATCGACCTGCGGCTGGCACCCTACGGCTTGTGGCCGGTACCAGCGGCGGGCTTCAACGCATCAGGCCAGCGCTTCGCGCGGCTTGCCGAGCATACGGTCGCACGCCACGGCGCCCACCAGGGTGACCACCGAAGGCACCAGCCAGGCAAGGCCCTGATCGCTCAGCGGCAAGTGCGCCATGAAGTCTGGCAGCACGTGGGCAATGCTGCTGCCTTTGACCGCATCGACGATGCCGAACACCAGCGACACCAGCATTACCGGCGCGAGGATGCGCGTCGGCGAATTCCACAGGTCTTTGACGAAGCTCAAACCCACCACCACGATGCAGGGCGGGTAGATGGCGGTCAGCACCGGGATCGAGAACATGATCAGCTTGGTCAGGCCCAGGTTGGAGATCAGCAGCGAGAAGCCCGCCAGGATCACCACCAATGCACGGTACGACAGCGGCAGGATCTGGCTGAAGTACTCGGCACAGGCGCAGGTCAGGCCAACGGCCGTTACCAGGCAGGCCAGCGCGATCAGCACGGCAAGGAAACCACTGCCAAGCGAGCCGAAGGTGTGCTGCACATAAGCGTGCAGAACCGCCGCACCATTGGTGGCGTCAGCCGCGATGTCGTGGCTGGTGGCACCCAGGCGGAACAGGCTGATGTACACCAGCGCCAGGCCCACACCGGCAATCAGGCCGGCGATGATGGCATAGCGGGTAATCAGCTTCGGCGACTCGACACCCCGCGAACGGATGGCATTGACGATGACGATACCGAAGACCAGAGCACCCAGTGTGTCCATGGTCAGGTAGCCATCCGAGAAGCCTTTGGAGAAGGCCGCCGCAGCGTATGCTGGCTGCGCCTCACCAATGCTGCCCGCCGGCAGCGCGAAGGCAGCGATGCCCAATGCGGCCAGGGCAATGATCTTCAGCGGCGCGAGGAAACGGCCCACGGTATCGAGCAGCTTGCCCGGATACATGGAAACCGCCAGCACTACGATGAAGTACACCAGGCTGTAGATGAACAGCGCCAACGGGCTTTCGCCGGTCAGCGGCGCCACGCCCACTTCGAACGACACGGTCGCGGTCCGCGGGGTCGCGAACAGCGGGCCCACCGAGAGGTAGCAAACGGCCGCCAGCAGGCCACCGAAGAACTTGCCAATCGGGCTGCTGAGCGCATCCATGCCGCCACCGACCTTGGCCAGGGCGACCACGGTGATGACCGGAAGGCCCACGGCAGTCACCAGGAAACCTAGTGCGGCCATCCACACGTGCGGCCCGGACTGCAGGCCAACGATAGGTGGGAAGATGATATTGCCGGCGCCTACGAAAAGCGCAAACGTCATAAAGCCAAGCGCCAGGATATCCTGGCCTTTTAAAACTTTCATTTAGGGTAGTACCACACTGCTGAAATCGGGATTCGAGAAGGGATTTCCCCATGGATGAGGGAAATGCTGCCCGGCTTGATAGGCCAGACCCGTTTAGCGTGTCGTTCCCTTTTGGGGTACGGGCACAGAGTGAACGCTTAGATTAACCGTTTTACCCCACAAACGCACTGGCACAGTGCTGCTTGTCCGATGTGCGTACATGTTTGTCGTCTGGTTGACCGTCTCAGACGACAATTTATTGCTGAATCACGCGAATGTCTGGTTGAAAATCCTGATAGGGGTAATCGAATTTTCTGAAGCGCACTTACATCTGAAAAACGACAAAGGCCACCCGAAGGTGGCCTTTGTGCGCGTGGGGGTATTACGTGTTACTTACTTCTTGGCTTCCCAGCCAGTCAGCTCGGCCAGGGCCTTGCCGATGTCAGCCAGGGAACGCACGGTTTTCACACCCGCGTCCTGCAGCGCAGCGAACTTCTCGTCCGCAGTGCCTTTGCCGCCGGAGATGATGGCGCCAGCGTGGCCCATGCGCTTGCCCGCAGGTGCAGTAACAC
Source organism: Pseudomonas sp. NPDC012596 (assembly GCF_042902325.1). NCBI lineage: Bacteria > Pseudomonadati > Pseudomonadota > Gammaproteobacteria > Pseudomonadales > Pseudomonadaceae > Pseudomonas > Pseudomonas sp. NPDC012596. Next base: position 87,317 of record NZ_JBIBEB010000019.1, read on the forward strand.
CAGCGATGTAGGAAACGACAGGCTTTGTGACGTGGGCCTTGATATAGGCCGCAGCTTCTTCTTCAGCCGAACCGCCGATCTCACCGATCATGACGATCGCTTCGGTCTTCGGGTCTTCCTGGAACAGCTTCAGGATGTCGATGAAGTTGGAGCCCGGGATCGGGTCACCGCCGATGCCGACGCAGGTCGACTGGCCGAAGCCGGCGTCGGTGGTCTGCTTCACGGCTTCGTAGGTCAGGGTGCCGGAACGCGACACGATACCGACCTTGCCTGGCAAGTGAATGTGGCCTGGCATGATGCCGATCTTGCACTCGCCCGGCGTGATCACGCCTGGGCAGTTAGGGCCGATCAGGGTAACGCCCAGCTCGTCGCACTTGACCTTGGCATCCAGCATGTCCAGGGTAGGAATGCCTTCGGTGATGCAGACGATCAGCTTGATGCCGCCGAAGGCCGCCTCCAGGATCGAGTCCTTGCAGAACGGAGCCGGAACGTAGATCACCGAAGCGTCAGCGCCGGTCGCTTCCACAGCTTCCTTGACGGTGTTGAACACCGGCAGGCCCAGGTGGGTGCTGCCACCCTTGCCTGGGGTAACGCCGCCGACCATCTTGGTGCCGTAGGCGATGGCTTGTTCGGAGTGGAAAGTACCCTGCGAGCCGGTGAAGCCCTGGCAGATGACTTTGGTGTCTTTATTGATCAGGACGCTCATTACTTGCCCTCCGCAGCTTTGACAACTTGTTGAGCAGCGTCGGTCAGGCTGGTTGCCGCAATGATGTTCAAACCGCTTTCTGCCAGTACTTTAGCGCCCAGTTCGGCGTTGTTGCCTTCGAGGCGAACGACGACCGGAACTTTAACGCCGACTTCTTTCACTGCACCGATGATGCCTTCGGCAATCATGTCGCAGCGAACGATGCCGCCGAAGATGTTGACCAGAACGGCCGCGACATTGCTGTCGGACAGAATGATCTTGAACGCTTCGGTAACGCGCTCTTTGGTGGCACCGCCGCCTACGTCGAGGAAGTTGGCTGGTTTGCCGCCGTGCAGGTTGACGATGTCCATGGTACCCATGGCCAGGCCAGCACCGTTGACCATGCAGCCGATGTTGCCTTCCAGGGCCACGTAGTTCAGCTCGAAGCTGGCAGCGTGGGCTTCACGAGGATCGTCCTGCGACGGGTCGTGGAAGGTTTTCAGCTTCGGCTGACGGTACATGGCGTTTGCGTCGATGTTGATCTTCGCATCCAGGCAGTGCAGGTCGCCGTCGGCCTTGATGACCAGCGGGTTGACTTCCAGCAGGGCCAGGTCGTGCTCTTTGAAGAGCTTGGCCAGGCCTACGAAAATCTTGGCGAACTGTGCAACTTGCTTGCCTTCCAGACCCAGCTGGAATGCCAGTTCACGACCCTGGAACGGCTGAGCGCCGACCAGCGGATCGATAGTAGCCTTGATGATCTTCTCAGGAGTTTCGTGAGCGACTTTCTCGATGTCCACGCCACCTTCGGTGGAGGCCATGAACACGATGCGGCGGCTCGAGCGATCGACTACAGCGCCCAGGTACAGCTCTTTGGCGATGTCAGTGCAGGATTCGACCAGGATCTTGGTCACTGGCTGACCGTTGGCGTCGGTCTGGTAGGTTACCAGACGCTTGCCCAACCATTGCGCAGCGAACGCCTTGGCGTCTTCCTTGCTGCGAACCAGCTTGACGCCGCCCGCTTTACCGCGACCACCTGCGTGAACCTGGGCTTTGACAACCCACTCGGAACCGCCGATCTTGTCGCAAGCTTCTGCTGCAGCTTCAGGGGTGTCGACTGCGAAACCCTTGGAAACTGGCAGGCCGTATTCAGCGAACAGCTGCTTACCCTGATACTCGTGAAGATTCATGCTTTTTACCGTCTTCGTTAGGTACTGCGCTTCGGCGCTGCGCCATTGCTGGCGCCGCACCACCTGTGACCGTCAACCCCGGGTTTTCCCGTGTAGTTCGGTCCGGCGAACGTTCCGCGGTGAGTCATGCACGCAAGACTCACGACGGGCAGCCCGCCGTGGTTTCTTATAATTAACGCTTCTTACGGTTGGCTACGTGAATGGCGCCGCCATTCACTGCCAGCGCTGCTTCATGCAGCGCTTCGGACAGGGTTGGATGGCTGAAGACCATCATGCCCAGATCCTCGGCACTGGTGCCGAATTCCATTGCGATTGCGCCCTGCTGTACCAGTTCGGCAGCCGATGGGCCAATCACGTGCACACCCAGTACGCGGTCGGTCTTGGCATCGGCGATGACCTTGACGAAACCACCGGTGTCGTTGGCTGCCATCGCACGGCCGCTGGCGGCGAACGGGAAGGTGCCTACGTTAACCTCAACACCCTCGGCCTTCAAGGCTTGTTCGGTCTTGCCGACCCACGCGATTTCCGGGTGGGTGTAGATAACCGACGGGATCAGGTCGTAGTTCATCTGGGCTTTGTGGCCCTTGATGCGCTCGACGACCATGATGCCCTCTTCCGAGGCCTTGTGTGCCAGCATCATGCCGCGTACCACGTCACCGATGGCGAACACGCCCGGAACGCTGGTGGCGCAGTGATCGTCGACGAAGATGTAGCCACGCTCGTCGATGGTCACGCCGCTGTCGGAGGCCAGTAGGTCAGTGGTCACCGGGCGACGGCCGACCGCGACGATCAGCTTGTCGAAGGTGATCTTCTGCTCGCCTTCGGCGTTGGTGTAGGTGACTTCGACTTCGTTGCCGTTGACTTTCGAACCGGTGACGCGAGCGCCCAGTTTGATGTCCAGGCCTTGCTTGGTCAGCGTCTTCTGAGCTTCTTTCGACACGGCGGTGTCGGCAGCCATCAGGAAGGTGTCCAGGGCTTCCAGGACGGTGACTTCAGCACCCAGGCGAGCCCATACCGAACCCAGCTCCAGGCCGATCACGCCAGCACCGATCACGCCCAGGCGTTTAGGTACGGTCTGGAATTCCAGGGCGCCGGTGGAGTCGACGATGACGTTCTGGTCGACCGGAGCCGGCGGAATGTCGATCGGACGCGAGCCGGAGGCCAGGATCACGTTTTCGGCTTCGATGATTTCGGTGGTGCCATCAGCCTTGGTGACTTCGACTTTCTTGCCAGCCAGCAGTTTGCCGTGGCCCTGAATCGAGGTAACGCCGTTGGCCTTGAACAGGGTGGCAACGCCACCGGTCAGGTTCTTGACGATGCCAGCCTTGCGGCCAACCATCGCGGCGACGTCCATCTTCACTTCGCCAGTGGAGATACCGTGGACGTTGAAGCTCTCTTTGGCTTCCTTGTACTTCCAGGAGCTGTCCAGCAGCGCCTTGGACGGGATGCACCCTACGTTCAGGCAGGTGCCGCCCAGGGCCAGTTTGCCCTCGGCGTCGGTGTATTTCTCGATACAGGCAGTCTTCAGACCAAGTTGGGCAGCCTTGATGGCAGCCACATAGCCGCCAGGACCTGCACCAATCACCACTACGTCGAATTTCTGGGTCATAAAAGATTCCTTTTTAGCTTCAAGCGGCAAGCTGCAAGCCGCAAGACCAGCAGGCTTCGGCTTGAAGCTTGCGGCTTGCAGCTTACAGCTGCGCGATTAGATGTCCAGCAGCAGGCGAGACGGATCTTCCAGCAGGTTCTTGATGGTGACCAGGAAGGTTACCGCTTCCTTGCCGTCGATCAGGCGGTGATCGTACGACAGCGCCAGGTACATCATCGGGCGGATAACCACTTGGCCGTTGATGGCCATCGGGCGCTGGATGATGTTGTGCATGCCGAGAATGGCGGCCTGCGGCGGGTTGACGATCGGGGTCGACATCATCGAACCGAAAGTACCGCCGTTGGTGATGGTGAAGGTGCCGCCGGTCATTTCTTCGATCGACAGTTTGCCGTCACGGGCTTTCTTGCCGAAGGTGGCGATGCCGTTCTCGATTTCAGCCAGGCTCATCGACTCGGCGTTACGCAGTACCGGGACCACCAGGCCACGGTCGCTGGAGACGGCAACGCCGACGTCGGCGAAGCCGTGGTAGACGATGTCGTTGCCGTCGATCGAGGCATTGACAGCCGGGAAGCGCTTCAGCGCTTCGGTGGCGGCCTTGACGAAGAACGACATGAAGCCCAGGCGCACGCCGTTGTGGGTCTTCTCGAACAGGTCCTTGTACTTCGAACGCAGGGCCATGACTTCGGTCATGTCGACTTCGTTGAAGGTGGTCAGCATCGCCATGTTGGATTGGGCTTCGACCAGGCGCTCGGCGATCTTGGCACGCAGGCGGGTCATCGGCACGCGCTTCTCGGTGCGGTCGCCAGCGGCGGCCACAACCGGGGCAGCAGCGGCAGCGGCAGGCTTGGCAGCCGGCGCAGCGGCAGGTGCCGACTTCTTGTTGGCGACTGCAGCCACCACGTCTTCCTTGGTGACGCGACCGCCTTTGCCAGTGCCGGCAACGGTAGCCAGGTCGATGCCGTTTTCTTCAGCCAGCTTGCGCGCGGCCGGGGCAGCAACCGGGTCATCTTCGCCAGCATCGGCGGCAGCGGCAGCCGGAGCAGCAGCCGGAGCAGCAGCAGGAGCGGCAGCGGCGGCCGCTGGAGCAGCGGCAGCACCGCCTTCAACGATCGAGCCCAGCAGTTCGTCGGACAGGACGGTGTCGCCCTCCCCCTTGACGATGTCGCCCAGCACGCCATCGGCGGTAGCCAGTACTTCCAGGACCACCTTGTCGGTTTCGATGTCGACGATCAGCTCGTCACGCTTGACGGCTTCGCCCGGCTTCTTGTGCCAGGTGGCAACGGTGCCGTCGGCAACCGATTCCGGGAAGGTTGGGGCTTTGATCTCGATAGCCATTATCTGTGTTTCCTTAAATTCGGTTTCAGGTGCGCGAAGGCGTTAAACAGTGAAGGCGTCTTGCAGCAGTTTTTCCTGCTGTTCGGCGTGCTTCGAAGCGTAACCACAGGCTGGCGCGGCAGAGGCGTCGCGGCCGGCGTATTCCAGGACCAGCGCCTTGTTGTGGCGGCCCAGGATACGGCGCATGTGGTGCTGACTGCTGTACCAGGCGCCCTGGTTCATCGGTTCTTCCTGACACCAGACGGCATGCTTGAGGTTGGTGTACGGCGCCAGGATGTCGACCAAGTCGTCTTCCGGGAACGGGTACAGCTGCTCGATACGCACGATGGCGATGTCTTCGCGGCCTTCGGCACGGCGTTTTTCCAGCAGGTCGTAGTACACCTTGCCGCCGCACAGTACCAGGCGCTCGACCTTGGCTGGATCCAGGGTGTCGATTTCCGGGATCACGGTCTGGAACGAGCCTTCTGCCAGGTCTTCCAGGGTCGAGATGGCCAGCTTGTGGCGCAGCAGCGACTTCGGCGTCAGGACGATCAGCGGCTTGCGCAGCGGACGGATGACCTGGCGACGCAGCAGGTGGTAGATCTGTGCTGGCGTGGTTGGTACGCAGACCTGGATGTTGTGCTCGGCGCACAGCTGCAGGTAACGCTCCAGGCGCGCGGAGGAGTGCTCCGGGCCCTGCCCTTCATAACCGTGTGGCAGCAGCATGGTCAGACCGCACAGGCGGCCCCACTTGTGCTCACCGCTGGTGATGAACTGGTCGATCACCACTTGCGCACCGTTGGCGAAGTCGCCGAACTGGGCTTCCCAGATCACCAGCGCGTTCGGCGTGGTGGTCGAGTAACCGTATTCGAAGGCCAGTACCGCTTCTTCCGACAGGAAGGAGTCGTACAGGTCGAAGCGCGGCTGGCCCGGGAACAGGTTCTGCAGCGGTACGTAGGTGCTGGCGTCCTTCTGGTTGTGCAACACCGCGTGGCGGTGCGAGAAGGTGCCACGGCCGATGTCCTGGCCGGTCATGCGGATCGGGTGACCTTCGAACTGCAGCGTGGCGTAAGCCATGGTCTCTGCATAACCCCAGTTGATCGGCAAGCCACCGGCCTGCATCTTCTGGCGATCTTCGTAGATCTTCGAGACCTGGCGCTGAACCACGAAACCTTCCGGCAGCTCCAGCAGCTTGGCCGACAGGTCCTGCAGGGTCTTGAGGTCGAAGCGGGTGTCGTGACGCGCGGTCCAGGCGTGGCCCAGGTATGGACGCCAGTCCACGAACAGCTCGCGGTTCGGCTCCTTGACCAGGCTCTTGACCACGTGCAGGCCGTTGTCCAGGGCGTTGCGGTACTCGTCGATCTTGGCCTGAGCGCGCTCGGCGTCGATGCGACCAGCCTGGATCAGCGCTTCGGCATACAGCTCACGGGTGGTGCGCTGCTTGCTGATCTGCTGATACATCAGCGGCTGGGTACCGTTGGGCTCGTCGGCCTCGTTGTGGCCGCGGCGGCGGTAGCAGACCAGGTCGATGACCACGTCACGCTTGAACTGCATGCGGTAATCGATGGCCAGCTGGGTCACGAACAGCACGGCTTCCGGATCATCACCGTTAACGTGCAGGATCGGCGCCTGGATCATCTTGGCAACGTCGGTGGCGTACTCGGTGGAACGCGCGTCCAGCGGGTTGCTGATGGTGAAACCAACCTGGTTGTTGATCACGATGTGCACGGTACCGCCGGTCTTGAAACCGCGGGTCTGCGACATCTGGAAGGTTTCCATGACCACGCCCTGGCCGGCAAAGGCCGCGTCGCCGTGGATCGAGATCGGCAGTACCTTGTCGCCGACGGTGTCGTTGCGACGGTCCTGACGGGCGCGCACCGAACCTTCAACCACTGGCGAGACGATTTCCAGGTGGGACGGGTTGAACGCCATGGCCAGGTGAACTTCGCCACCAGTGGTCATCACGTTCGAGGAGAAGCCCTGGTGATACTTAACGTCACCGGAGCCCAGCTCGTTCATCTTCTTGCCTTCGAACTCGTCGAACAGCTCGCGCGGGTTCTTGCCGAAGGTATTGACCAGCACGTTCAGACGGCCGCGGTGGGCCATGCCGATCACGACTTCCTTGGTGCCGTAGGAGCCGGAGCGCTGGATCATTTCGTCCAGCATCGGAATCAGGCTCTCGCCGCCTTCCAGGCCGAAACGCTTGGTGCCCGGGTACTTGGTGCCCAGGTACTTCTCGAGGCCCTCACCGGCCGTCACGCGCTCGAGCAGGTGAGCCTGCACATCGGCGGAGAATTCCGGACGACCGCGCACGCTTTCGAGGCGCTGCTGGAACCAGCTACGCTGCTCGGAATCGACGATGTGGGTGAACTCGGCGCCAATGGTGCGACAATATGTCTTCTGGAGCGCTTCGACGATCTCGCGTAGGCTCGCTTCCTCTTTGCCGATGAACAGGTCGCCGGCACGGAAGGTCGTATCAAGATCGGCATTGGTCAAGCCGTAGTGATTGATCGACAGGTCTACGGGCGCAGGGCGCTGCCACAACCCCAACGGGTCGAGCTTGGCAGCCTGATGGCCGCGCATACGATAGGCCTGGATCAGTCGCAGAACTTCAACCTGCTTCTTCTCGTGTTCACTGCTCACGCTCCCGGCGGACACCGGTTGGGCGCGGCGCTGGTTCTTTGCCAGCAGTACGAAATGGTCGCGGATTGTCGAGTGCGATACATCAGTAGCGGTGCTGCCATCAGCAGGCAACTTCTGGAAGTAAGTGCGCCACTCTTCTGGCACAGCGTTAGGGTCGTGCAGGTAGAGCTCGTAGAGCTCTTCCACATATGCAGCGTTACCACCTGAAAGGTGGGCGCTTTCCCACATGCGCTGCATCACGCTTTCTTGCATGCTTGGTCACCCTCGATTAGGGGACTGATCGGCGAGAGCCACAGCAAACCTGGAAAAGTCCGAACACAGCGACTGAACCACGCCACTTGGATCTTGCTGATTTTCCGGGTACCAGCCCGGAAAGCCCCTGCTGGTCTCATATCTTCATAGGTATCGAGCGCGGGCTTTGTGGGCCCTTGCTCAGGTTTTACCTCAGTGCGGGCTCACCACCCGCACCTCGGCTTACTGCAGTTACAACGCTTTGAATCAGGTGCCGCTTTGCAGCAGCATGTTACGTACGTGGCCGATTGCCTTGGTCGGGTTCAGACCCTTCGGGCAAACGTTGACGCAGTTCATGATCCCGCGGCAGCGGAACACGCTGAACGGGTCATCCAGGGACGCCAGGCGCTCCTGGGTCTTGGTGTCACGGCTGTCGGCCAGGAAGCGATAGGCCTGCAGCAGGGCCGCTGGGCCCAGGAACTTGTCTGGGTTCCACCAGAACGATGGGCAGGAAGTCGAGCAGCAAGCGCACAGGATGCACTCGTACAGACCGTCCAGCTTGTCACGCTCTTCTGGCGACTGCAGACGCTCGATGGCCGGGGCCGGCGTGTCGTTCTGCAGGAATGGCTTCACCTTCTCGTACTGCTTGTAGAAGATGCTCATGTCGACGACCAAGTCACGAATGACCGGCAGGCCCGGCAGCGGGCGCAGCACCAGCTTGTTGCCCTTGACCACGCCCGACAGCGGGGTGATGCAGGCCAGGCCGTTTTTGCCGTTCATGTTCATGCCGTCGGAACCGCACACGCCTTCACGGCAGGAGCGACGGTACGAGAAACCCTCGTCCTTTTCCTTGATCAGCGCCAGCACATCCAGAACCATCAGGTCCTTGCCGCCGGTGTCGACGTCGAACGACTCCATCTTGGGCGCCGCGTCGGTGTCGGGGTTGTAGCGATAAACTTCGACTTTCAACATAGCAGCCACCCTTAGTAAGTCCGGATTTTTGGTTCGAAGGCTGGAACAGTCTTCGGCGCAAAGTTGACGCCGCGCTTGGCAACGCGCTTGACACCTGGGTAGTACAGGGTGTGGCACAGCCAGTTTTCGTCGTCACGGTCTTCGAAGTCTTCACGGGCGTGGGCGCCGCGGGACTCTTTACGGGCTTCGGCCGCAATGGCGGTAGCTTCGGCAACTTCCAGCAGGTTCTGCAGCTCCAGCGCTTCGATACGCGCGGTGTTGAAGGCCTGGGACTTGTCGTTGATCTTGACGTTGGCGATACGCTCGCGCAGACCAGCCAGTTGCTCGATACCTTTGAGCATGTATTCGCCAGTACGGAATACACCGAAGTAGTTCTGCATGCAGCTCTGCAGCTCGCGCTTGAGGCTGGCAACGTCTTCGCCAGTGGAGCGCTCGTTGAGCTTGTTCAGGCGGTTCAGGGCAACGTCGATGTCGGTGTCGCTGGCGTCGAGGTGCTCGATGCCGTCGCTCAGCGCCTTCTCCAGGTGCAGGCCGGCAGCACGGCCGAACACCACCAGGTCGAGCAGCGAGTTGCCGCCCAGGCGGTTGGCACCGTGAACCGATACGCACGCCACTTCACCTACGGCGAACAGGCCAGGGATGATGTGATCCTTGCCTTCTTCGTCCATGGTGATGGCCTGGCCATGAATGTTGGTAGCGACGCCACCCATCATGTAGTGGCAGGTCGGAACGACCGGCACCGGCGCGACGACAGGGTCGACGTGGGCGAAGGTCTTGGACAGCTCGCAGATGCCTGGCAGGCGGCTGTGCAGCACTTCCTCGCCCAGGTGGTCCAGCTTCAGCAGTACGTGGTCCTTGTTCGGGCCCACGCCGTTGCCGGCGATGATCTCTTTGACCATGGAACGGGCAACCACGTCGCGGCCGGCCAGGTCTTTCGCGTTCGGCGCGTAACGCTCCATGAAGCGCTCGCCGTGGGCGTTGATCAGGTAGCCACCCTCACCGCGGCAACCCTCGGTGACCAGTACACCGGCGCCGGCGATGCCGGTCGGGTGGAACTGCCACATTTCGATGTCCTGCACCGGTACACCGGCACGCAGGGCCATGCCGATACCGTCGCCGGTATTGATCAGGGCGTTGGTGGTGGAGGCATAGATACGGCCCGCACCGCCAGTCGCCAGAACGGTGGCCTTGGACTTGATGTACATGGTTTCGCCGGTTTCGATGCAGATCGCGATCACACCGACGAAGGCGCCTTCCTGGTTTTTTACCAGGTCAACGGCGTAGTACTCGTTGAGGAAGGTGGTACCGGCTTTCAGGTTGCCCTGGTACAGGGTGTGCAGCAGCGCGTGACCGGTACGGTCGGATGCTGCGCAAGTACGAGCAGCCTGGCCGCCCTTGCCGAAGTCCTTGGACTGGCCACCGAACGGACGCTGGTAGATGCGGCCGGTTTCGGTACGCGAGAACGGCAGGCCCATGTGGTCCAGTTCGAAGACCGCAGCCGGGCCTTCCTGACACATGTATTCGATAGCGTCCTGGTCACCGATGTAGTCGGAACCCTTGACGGTATCGTACATGTGCCAGCGCCAGTCATCGTTCGGGTCAGCCGAAGCGATGGCGCAGGTAATGCCGCCCTGAGCGGATACAGTGTGCGAACGGGTCGGGAAGACCTTGGTGACTACGGCAGTCTTGTGACCGCCCTGAGCCAGCTGCAGCGCTGCGCGCATGCCGGCACCGCCGCCACCAATGATGATGGCGTCGAAGGAAATAGTAGGAATGCTAGCCATGGATCAGATACCCCAGAGAATCTGCACACCCCAGACGAAGTAAGCGAACATCGCAACGCCGCATACCGCCTGGAACAGGAAACGAATCGCAGTTGCCGACTTGCCGAACGACATAGGCGTCAGGTAGTCGGTCGCAATGGTCCACATGCCGACCCAGGCGTGAGCGCCCAGGGCAACGAGGGCCAGCAGACTGAAGATCCGCATCGCGTTGTTGGAGAACAGACCATGCCACTGGGTGTAGTCGATGCCTGGGTGGCAGACCACGTAGCCGATCAGGAAAATGAAGTAAGCCGCGAGAACGACCGCCGATACGCGCTGCGCCATCCAGTCATAGAGGCCCGAACGCGACAGGTTCGTGACATTGGTTACCATACCCAAACTCCCACCAGAACGATCAGCACCACGGAGATGACGATCACGATTTTCGAGCCCAGCTTGCCGCCTTCCAGCGTCTCACCGATGCCCATGTCCATGATCAGGTGGCGTACACCTGCCACGAGGTGATAAAGCAGGGCGGACAACAGGCCCCAGGTCACGAACTTGGCCAGCGGGCTGGTCAGACACGCCTTCACCTCACCGAAGCCTTCCTCGGAACCCAGCGATTTGCCCAGTGCATAAAGCATGATGGCAAGGCCGAGGAACAGGATGACGCCGGAGATACGGTGAAGAATGGACGTGTACGCAGTGACAGGAAGCTTGATGGTCCTTAGGTCTAGGTTTACAGGTCGTTGGCTTTTCACGGCTTTTTTCACACTGAAGAGCCCCTAGCGAATCAGGGCAAAGTTGTTGGTAAGTGTACTGGTCAGGTACCCACCACCCAGGGAACGGCGACACCCAGCAGTTCGGGCTTGCAAGCCCCTGGGAGTCGGGTGCCGAGTATAGACAGTTAGGCTGCTTATGACAACGTGACGGGGTAGCCCAAATAGCGCATTGCCTTTAGCGAACAAAAGGCGTAAATGGGCGAGAATTTCGTGAAAAATCAGGCCTCAGAGCCGGTTTCAACCAGCCTTTAGGCAAATTGACATTCAAATTTACTTCTCTATAGTGGTGCGGGCCCTGCGTGGGGGGTCTGTCTGATGATTTCAAGCATTAATAGGAGGCCACATGGCTGACAAAAAAGCGCAGTTGGTCATCGAGGGCGCTGCCCCCGTCGAGCTGCCCATTTTAACCGGCACCGTTGGTCCTGATGTAATCGACGTCCGCGGGTTGGGGGCCACAGGTCACTTCACCTTCGACCCAGGTTTCATGGCGACCGCCTCGTGCGAGTCGAAGATCACCTACATCGATGGCGATCAGGGCGTGCTGCTGCACCGCGGCTACCCGATCGAACAGCTCGCCGAACAATCGGACTACCTGGAAACCTGCTACCTGCTGCTCAACGGCGAACTGCCGAATGCCGAGCAGAAGGCCCAGTTCGTCAGCACCGTCAAGAACCACACCATGGTTCACGAGCAGCTGAAGTCCTTCTTCAACGGTTTCCGCCGCGACGCTCACCCGATGGCGGTGATGTGCGGTGTGGTTGGCGCCCTCTCGGCGTTCTACCACGACTCCCTGGACATCAATAACCCGCAACACCGCGAAATTTCCGCGGTGCGCCTGGTCGCCAAGATGCCGACCCTGGCCGCGATGGTTTACAAGTACTCCATGGGCCAGCCGATGATGTACCCGCGCAACGACCTGTCGTACGCGGAAAACTTCCTGCACATGATGTTCAACACCCCGTGCGAGATCAAACCGATCAGCCCGGTGCTGGCCAAGGCAATGGACAAGATCTTCATCCTCCATGCCGACCACGAACAGAACGCCTCCACTTCCACCGTGCGCCTGGCCGGCTCTTCGGGTGCCAACCCGTTCGCCTGTATCGCCGCCGGTATCGCCGCACTGTGGGGCCCTGCCCACGGCGGCGCGAACGAAGCCGTGCTGACCATGCTCGACGAAATTGGCGATGTTTCGAACATCGACAAGTACATCGCCAAGGCCAAGGACAAGAACGACCCGTTCAAGCTGATGGGCTTCGGTCACCGCGTTTACAAGAACCGTGACCCACGCGCCACCGTGATGAAGAAGACCTGCGACGAAGTCCTGGGCGAGCTCGGCATCAAGAACGACCCGCAGCTGGAACTGGCCATGCGCCTGGAAGAGATCGCCCTGACCGATCCGTACTTCATCGAGCGCTCGCTGTACCCGAACGTCGACTTCTACTCGGGCATCATCCTGAAGGCGATCGGCATTCCGACCAGCATGTTCACCGTCATCTTCGCCCTGGCACGTACCGTGGGCTGGATCTCGCACTGGAAAGAAATGCTCTCCAGCCCGTACAAGATTGGCCGCCCGCGCCAGCTGTACACCGGCGAGCTGCAGCGCGACATCGTCGAACTGAAAGACCGCAAGTAAGCTCCCTGAGCCGAACGCAAAAAGGCTGCCCCTGGGCAGCCTTTTTTATTGCCATTGTGCTGAACCGCTTATGCAGGCATGAGCATTACGGCGCTGCGAGCCTCAGTTTTTCTCGGCCCGCTCACGCAACCCTTTCAAGGTATTGAACGGCGCCTCCACGACAAACTTGTTGGCAACCATCGCCGGCACACTGCCACCCGGCTCGGTGTGCACCTGGTAGGTGACCTCTGTACTGTCGCCCTTGGGCACCAGCTTCCAGAAGCCTTCGACTTTCGCCACCCGCACGAACCCCTTCTCTTCGGGGACATACGTCGGCTCTTCTTTCAGGTTGCGGGTCAGGCTGCCATCAGCGGCCTTGACCGTGGTGACATGCAGTACCGAATCCCGCGGGGTCACGGGCCACGGCGTATTGAACTGGGTGTAGGTCCAGCTCTGGTCACCTTCGTGCTTGAGCAGCTTCTGCGATTTGCACTCGTGGATCCAGGAACAGGCCCCAGCCACATCCTCTTGCAGCGCCTCGACCTTGGCCAGCGGCGCCTTGATCACGGTGACACCGCGATAGGCCTTGTACTTGGAGCCCGGCACTTCGCTGAGGGAGACCTTGATCCCCTCCTCGTCCTTGGCCACCTGCCAGTTTTCCGCCCAGGCGGCAGGCGCCAGCAGGACACCCATGCCACACAGCAGTGCAATACGCTTGAACGATCTCATCATCTTTATCCTTGTTGTCGAAGATCCAGCCTGTCACGCCGCCGTCATCTGCTCCCACCAGCCGAGAATCCTGATTGCCTCGTCGCGATCGTTGCCGCACACCTCGATATCCGCCTTGAACCCGCCGCACACCGCCGGCCGCTCGGGCTTGCCGAACAGGTCGCAGAGGTTCTCGACGGTCAAATGCAGGCAGCGCTCGCCAGCCGGCTTGCCGTGGGGCATGCGAGGCATCGCAGAGCTGATGGACGGGGCGATGCAGCAGGCACCGCAGCCCTCACGGCAATTCATGACAACAAGACTCCCTGAAACAAAACGGGACGAACGTCCCTGGATAGTAACCGCTCAAACATACGTTTGAAATTGCTGGCCTGATGAAATCGCCCGTGACTCAACAGTCAGTTACCGCTGGCTACTGACGGAACTCGAAGTCGATGGCCGCCCCTTCCACATCACGGCGGCTATCGTTGCGCATCTGCAACTGCATTTCGTTGCTGATCAACCGGCCGTTGAGCTGGAACGGGCTGTCGTCGCTTTGTGGCTTCTCGGTGAACATGGCGGGCAGCAAAGGTTTGCGACGGTTGGCAGAGTTGCCGACGCTGGGTTCGAGATCATCGACCATATCAGCCGGCAGGCTCAGGTCGAGTTTGGCTTTCGGCAGCGGCTTGGCCACCGCCTTGCTGACCGGCTTGCGTGCCACCTTGGCTTTCGGCTTGGGCTTGGGTTTGGACTTGGCTGGCTGCCTGGTCGCAGGCTTTGCAGCCGCCTTGCCCTGCTGCGCTTGAACCGCAGGCTGCGCCGCCTGGGATACGCCAGGAAGCGCAACAAACGGCACAAGGCAGACGATCAGGGCAATACAACGCAACAGTTTCATGGACACCGGCTAGCAAGGCAGGAAATGTGCGTATGCTCTCCGTTCCGCCCGCGCCTGGCAAGCCTTACAAAAGTGAGGGTTGCGACTCCCTGCACAATTGCTGTGCCAGCAGCCCGAGCGTCATCACCGCCCGCTCGGCCTCCTTGTTCCACGGGATGCCACAGTTCAGCCGGATGCAGTGATTGAACTGCTCGGTATTACTGAAGATCAGCCCCGGCGCGATGCTGATACCCTGCTCCAGCGCGCGCACGTGCAATTCCTGCGTATTGACCCTTCCCGGCAGGCTCACCCAAAGGATGAACCCACCCGTGGGCCGGGTCATCTGCGTGCCTTCCGGGAAGTGCTGCTGCACCGCCAGCTGGTAAGCGCTGAGGTTCTTGCGATACTCCTGACGGATAAACCGCAGGTGGCGATCGTAGCCGCCGTTTTCCAGGTAAGCCGCCACCCCCATCTGCGTGACGCTGCACGCGGAATGCGTGGTGAAGGTCTGCAACCGCTGGATCTCGTCCTGGTAGCGCCCCGCCACCATCCAGCCAACCCTCACACCGGGCGACAGCGTCTTGGAAAAACTCGAACAGTAGATGACCCGGTCCAGCCGGTCGAATGCTTTCAGCGCCTTGGTCTTGCCCTGCTCGAACATCAGTTCGCCGTAAATGTCGTCTTCAACGATCTGTATGTCGAAGTCCGACGCCAGGCGCAGCAACTGCTTCTGCCGCTCTTCGGGGATGGTACCACCCAGTGGGTTGCTCAGGCGCGAGGTCAGCACCAGGGCCTTGATCGACCACTGATTGGCTGCAAGCTGCAAGGCCTCCAGGCTGATGCCGGTAGACGGGTCACTGGGAATCTCGATGACCTTCAGGCCGAGCAGGTCGGCCAACTGCAGCAGGCCGTAATAAGTGGGTGACTCGGCGGCGATCAGGTCACCCGGGCGGGTCAGCACGCGCAGCGACATCTGCAGCGCGTCGACACAGCCATGGGTGACGATCACCTCGCGCGGGTCAACCAGTACGCCGGCATCGCGCATGCGTATGGCGATCTGCCGGCGCAGCGGCTCGAAACCTGGGCTGAACATGTAGCTGAACGCACGCGGGCTGTGAAACCGGGTGACCTTGGCGATCTGCTGATGCAGGGCGCGCACCGGCAAGTAATCGACATGGGGCACGGCGGCCCCGAAGGGGAATACGCCATCACGACGCGCCTCGGTCAATACTTGCTGGATGATACTGGCCCGGGTCACCAGGCCGGGGCGTTCGACCCTGGCGATGTCTGGTGTCTGCGCGGTCAGCGCCGGCGTTTGGTGCACGTAGTACCCCGACTGCGGCCGGGCGCGGATCAGCCCCTGATCCTCGAGATTGGCATAGGCCTGCAGCACCGTGGCATGGCTGACATTGAGCTGAGCGCTCATCTTGCGCACGGACGGTACCCGCTCCCCTGGCTGGTAGACACCACGACGGATGTCATCGGCCAGTTGCTGGGCGATACGCTGGTACAACAGCAGGTTGGTCATGGCGATATCTCGACGCGCGGACGGGCTCGTTGTTCTTGTGCGACTCACTGACGGCAGAGAATACCGTAACAGTTGCGAAGTGTACTGGGACAGATTGCAGAATAGTCGACATTACAGTTGCGTAACACCTGTCGAAACGATTAACCCGTCACGCGCCGATAAAAAAGGGGCTGCAATGCAGCCCCCCTTTTTTCAATGATCAGCGCGCTGGCGCCAGCTTGCCTTTCTCGTCAGAAAAGACGATCTCGACCCGGCGATTCTGCGCCCTGCCCCGCTCGGAGGCATTGGCCTCGATCGGATACTGATCGCCATACCCCTCGACCTGCAGGCGTTTTTCGTTGATGCCCAGATCGACCAGCATATCGGCCACCGCTTGCGCCCGATCACGCGATAGTTTGAGGTTGTCCTCCGGCGCGCCCGTGTTGTCGGCGTAACCTTCGATCCGCACTACGCGGCGAGGGTTGAGCTGCAGGAACTGCACCAGCTTCAGCACGGTGCGGCTGGCCGAGTTCTTCAGGTCAGCGCGGCCGGTATCGAACAGCACATCGCCCAGCGTCATCACCAACCCACGGTCAGCCTGCTCGGAGGCCAACGCGGCGATCTGCGTCTCGACCCACTTGCCTTGCTGCTGCACGCTGGCCAATTTGGCCTCGCGCAGGGCCAGTTGCAGGCGCTGGCGTTCGAGGTCGAGCTTGGCCAGGCGCTCCTGGTTCAGCGCCAGCTTGGCGTGCTCGCTGGCGATCTCGCTGTAGCGCTGGCTCAAGTAGGCATAGTGGCGCACGTCGGTGCCTGTACCGATGTAGCTGGACAGGCGTTCGGCGCGGGCCAGCGATTCACCGGCACGGATCACGTCACGCGGCGCGCTGCGCAGCACATCGGAATCATCCTTGACCTTCTGAAACGCCGTGGCGGCGTCATCCAGCGCCGACTCGCTGCGCTGGCTGGCGCAACCTTGCAGCCCGGCGGTCAGTGCCAGCAGGGCCAGAGCGGCCACTGGCTTGTAGCGCATCATGGCTGCACCTCCAGCTGCTTGCGCAAGCGCTTGACCCGAGACTGCAGCGCGTCGAGTTGCTCGTCGCTCTTCTGGTTCAGCACACGGGCTTCGGCCAGCCGCGCATCCAGCTCGGCCTGCTCGGCCCGCATGCGGGCGTCGCGGTAGTCTTCGGTCAGCATATTGGTCTTGGCCCGGGCAAGCTTGTCTTCGGCCAGCTTCAGCTCCTCGACCTGGTCGGTGGCACCGACCGCCTTGGCCTGCTCCAGCGCCTGCTCGGAAATACGCATCTGCTCGTTGGGCGCCGGGTCATTGGCGCAGCCGGCCAGGCCGAGCATGGCCACGGCAAGGATCAGTGATTGGGTTCTCACGCACTCTTCCTACTGTTTGGGGGCATCCGCCTGCACGTGCATCTGCGCTTTCCAGCGCTCGACATTGCGTTGCAGCACGGCTTCAGACGCACCGGAGATCGGCAATTCTGTCAGTTTTTTTGCCAGTTGCCCACGCAACCACGCGTCATTGCACGCCGAGTTGTGCGAGACGGCCAGGTACAGCCCTGGGCGATCCACCGGCAGGCCGCGCGCGATAAGGTCGTTGCTCATGCCCAGGCTCTGGGTCATGGCCATGCCCGAGTAGCGGCCGGCCAGCACATAATCGACCTGGCCCAGCACCAGTTTTTGAAACGCCTGGGTCAGGTTCTGCGCGGGCACCAGCTTCAGCTGCGCCTTGGCAAAGGCGCTGAAAGCGGGGGTCAGGCGGGCGCGTTCCGACAGCGTGCCCTGGTATTTCGCCAGGTCCGCCGGCCCGTCAAAGTCGACCTCGGCGTCATGCCGCGTCCAGACCAGGTATTCGTTGAGCTGCAAGGGCGGGTGAATGTAGTCCAGTGCCGTCAGCTGCTCCACTTGCATGGGCGTATCGAGCAGCAGGTCCATGCGCCCGCTGCGCACCTCTTCCAAAGCCTGGTCGCGCCTGCCGGCATTCAACACCTCCACCTTCACGCCCAGCTCGCCGGCCACCTGGCGCAACAGGTCGACGTTGGCGCCGACGAGGTGTTCAGGGTCTTTCGGGTCTTGCCAGGAATAAGGCGGGGCATCCGGGCTGCCGGTAGCCACCAGGCGCTCACATTTGCCTGCCGCCATTGCCAGCGGCGACAGCATCGCCACCGTGCATGCCAGCACCTTGCCTGCTTTGCGAAACGCCATCCTTTACTCCTTGCCCGCATAAAAAAAGCCCGGCCCTCGTTACAAGGGCCGGGCTTCTTTATAAGTGAAGCAGGCGGATCAGACCAGCTTTTCCAGCTCTGGAACCGCTTCGAACAGGTCAGCGACCAGCCCGTAGTCGGCCACCTGGAAGATCGGCGCTTCTTCATCCTTGTTGATCGCAACGATCACCTTGGAGTCTTTCATGCCGGCCAGGTGCTGGATCGCGCCGGAGATACCGACGGCGATGTACAGCTGCGGCGCAACGATCTTGCCGGTCTGGCCGACCTGCATGTCGTTGGGCACAAAGCCTGCGTCGACCGCAGCGCGCGAGGCACCCACGGCGGCGCCGAGCTTGTCGGCCAGGCTGTACAGGTGCTTGAAGTTGTCACCGTTGCCCATGCCGCGGCCACCGGAAACGACGATCTTGGCAGCGGTCAGCTCTGGGCGGTCGGACTTGGCCAGCTCTTCACCGACGAAGGTGGAGATACCGGCGTTGTGCGCAGCGCCAACGGCCTCAACAGCGGCCGAGCCACCTTCGGCGGCCACGGCATCAAAGCCAGTGGTACGCACGGTGATGACCTTGACCGCAGCGCTCGATTGCACAGTGGCAATGGCGTTACCGGCATAGATCGGGCGCTTGAACGTGTCGGCGGATTCGACCGAGATGATCTCGGAAATCTGATCGACGTCCAGCAGCGCGGCAACGCGTGGCAGGATGTTCTTGCCGTTGGTGGTGGCCGGGGCCAGCACGTGGCTGTAACCCGTAGCCAGCTCGACGATCAGCGGGGCGACGTTTTCCGGCAGGACATGGGCGTAGGCGGCGTTATCAGCCACCAGCACCTTGGCAACGCCAGCGATCTTGGCAGCGGATTCGGCAACGCCACCGACGTTCTGGCCTGCGACCAGCACGTGCACATCACCACCGATCTTGGCGGCTGCGGCAACAGTGTTCAGGGTGGACGGGGCTACGGCACCGTTCTCGTATTCAGCGACAACCAGGATAGTCATTTAGATTACCTTCGCTTCGTTCTTCAGCTTCTCGACCAGTTCGGCCACCGACTTGACCTTGATACCCGCGCTGCGTGCAGCAGGCGCTTCGACTTTCAGGGTCTTGTTGGTGGAGGCGAGGGAAACGCCCAGATCGTCAGGCTTGACGGTCTCCAGCGGCTTCTTCTTGGCCTTCATGATGTTCGGCAGCGACGCGTAGCGCGGCTCGTTCAGGCGCAGGTCGGTGGTGACGATCGCCGGCAGGTTCAGCGATACGGTCTGCAGGCCGCCATCGATTTCACGGGTGACGTTCAGCTTGTCGCCAGCCACTTCGACCTTGGAGGCGAAGGTGCCCTGGGCGTAGCCGGTCAGCGCGGCCAGCATCTGGCCGGTCTGGTTGTTGTCACTGTCGATGGCCTGCTTGCCGAGAATGACCAGCTGCGGCTGCTCTTTGTCGACAACGGCTTTCAGCGCCTTGGCCACGGCCAGCGAATTCAGCTCATCGGCGGCTTCGACCAGGATGGCACGATCAGCACCCAGTGCCAGCGCAGTACGCAACTGCTCCTGGGCAGTGGTCGGGCCGACGGAGACGACGACGATCTCGCTCGCCACGCCCTTCTCTTTCAGGCGTACGGCTTCTTCCACGGCGATTTCGCAGAAGGGGTTCATGGACATCTTGACGTTAGCAAGGTCGACGCCGGAGTTGTCCGCCTTGACGCGAACCTTGACGTTGTAGTCGACCACTCGTTTGACAGCTACAAGAACCTTCATGGATTCCTCGTTACTCTCCGGTGAATAGATAGTCGCCTGGGGCTATGCCCGGCGATGCGCGTGGGTACAAGGGCACCTCTAAAAACGTGCCGGGGGGCGCAAACTTCAGCGTGACCAATCAGTCTTGTTCAGACCATTGCGGCAAATAGCTGCGGGTCATTTTCTGTGGTGGCGTGTAAACTCCACTACAAACCGTGATCTGGCCCGAAAGCCCTGCTCCATACCTGGTTTTTAGAGGTGTACCTGCGCCCGGCGATAAGCCTACGGCGAACGTAAAACCGCTCCTATCTTGACTGCAACACCCAATCCGGTCAATACGGCAAATCGGTCACCCTTCAGCCGCGTTCCTGTGATTTTACTGGCCTGCGGCAAATTCAAACAAACGTTTGTATTGGACCCGCCAAGTGGTGTAGATATAATGCGCGGCCAAGACAAAACGGTGTAGTCCATCCTCTGCGCTGCTACAGCTCCGCTCCCGTGAAGCGCGGTGCGCATGATCACCCCACACCCATAAGACAAAGCAACAGCACCAGCCTTGATGAGTAGGAGAGAACCAGTGGAACGCGAATACATGGAATTCGACGTGGTCATCGTCGGCGCTGGCCCGGCAGGCCTGTCAGCCGCCTGCCGCCTGAAGCAGAAGGCCGCCGAAGCCGGTAGCGAAATCAGCGTCTGCGTGGTCGAGAAAGGCTCCGAAGTCGGCGCCCACATTCTCTCCGGCGCGGTGTTCGAGCCGCGCGCCCTGAACGAACTGTTCCCCGACTGGAAGGAACTCGGCGCGCCGCTGAACACCGAGGTCAAGCGCGACGACATCTACGTGCTCAAGGATGCCGGCAGCTCGACCAAGGTGCCTGACCTGTTCGTGCCCAAGACCATGCACAACCAGGGCAACTACATCATTTCGCTGGGCAACCTGTGCCGCTGGCTGGCCCAGCAGGCGGAAAACCTCGGCGTGGAAATCTACCCCGGCTTCGCCGCCCAGGAAGCGCTGATCGACGACAACGGCGTGGTCCGCGGCATCGTCACCGGTGACCTGGGCGTCGACCGTGAAGGCAACCCGAAAGACGGCCTGTACACCCCCGGCATGGAGCTGCGCGCCAAGTACACCCTGTTTGCCGAAGGCTGCCGCGGCCATATCGGCAAGCAGCTGATCAAGCGCTTCAACCTCGACAGCGAGTCTGACGTCCAGCACTACGGCATTGGCCTGAAGGAAATCTGGGAAATCGACCCGGCCAAGCACGAGCAGGGCCTGGTGGTGCACACCGCTGGCTGGCCGCTGGACGTGGTAAGCGCCGACAACACCGGCGGCTCGTTCCTCTATCACCTGGAAAACAACCAGGTGGTGGTCGGCCTGATCGTCGACCTGTCCTACGCCAACCCTTACCTGTCGCCATTCGATGAGTTCCAGCGCCTCAAGCATCACCCGGTGATGAAGCAGTACCTCGAAGGCGGCAAGCGCATCAGCTACGGCGCCCGCGCCATCTGCAAAGGCGGCCTGAACTCGCTGCCGAAGATGGTGTTCAACGGCGGTGCGCTGATCGGTTGCGACCTGGGTACCTTGAACTTCTCGAAGATCAAGGGCAGCCACACCGCCATGAAGTCGGGCATGCTCGCGGCCGACGCCGTGGCCGACGCGCTGATCGCAGGCAGCGAGGGCGGCGACGCCCTCAACACCTATGTCGATGCTTTCAAGGCCAGCTGGCTGCACGAAGAGCTGTTCGCCAGCCGCAACTTCGGCCCGGCACTGCACAAGTTCGGCCCGCTGCTCGGCGGCGCGTTCAACTACGTCGACCAGAACTGGTTCGGCGGCAAGCTGCCGTTCACCCTGCATGACACCAAACCGGACTACGCCTGCCTCAAACTCGCGGCCGACTCGAAAAAGATCGACTACCCGAAACCGGACGGCAAGCTCAGCTTCGACAAGCTCAGCTCGGTATTCCTCTCCAGCACCAACCATGAAGAGGAACAACCCTGCCACCTGAAACTGACCGACCCGAACATCCCGATCGCCAGCAACCTGCCGCTGTACGACGAGCCGGCGCAGCGTTACTGCCCAGCGGGCGTGTACGAAGTGGTCACCCAGGAAGACGGCAACAAGCGCTTCCAGATCAACGCGCAGAACTGCGTGCACTGCAAGACCTGCGACATCAAGGACCCGGCCCAGAACATCACCTGGGTTACCCCTGAAGGCGCAGGTGGGCCGAATTACCCGAACATGTAAGCCCGCCCCTGCGGCAATAAAAAGCCCCCTGGCCTCGCGGTAAGGGGGCTTTTTTGTATGTGCGGTGTCAGGCAGTCCTGACTTCCTCGAACAGTTCGGGGTGACGATCCAGCAGTTTGAACAGTTTGACCAAAGCCACTGGCGGCCTGGTTTTGCCATTTTCGTAACGTGAGAAAGCATTCACCCCTCCGCCGAAAATTTCCCCAGCCTCGCGCTGGTCCAGATCGAATTTCTTGCGCACCGAGGTGATGAATCCAGGATCGACCGCCATAGCATTCACTTGGCGGTTGAAAGCCGACATCAGGTTACTGACACGCATGGCCTCATCATGGCTCAGTACAGACTCGCCACAGACAGAACAATAATCGCCACTGACATCAGGGATCTGCGTCGACTCACCTTTGTAGCAATACGGCATATCCTGGGTGTCAGGTGCGAGCTCCGCACCACCGCAAATAGGACATCTCATGATCACAGCTCCTCGAAAGACACGATGAGCACGTCGTCGATTACGGACAGCTTGAGGTAAACGCTTCCCCGTGCAGTCTGTGGACGATACACATCCTGCCAAATTCGGTGATCGACATGGCTGGTCATGCTCTTGTGGAAATCCGTGCGCTTCAAACTCATGATGACCTCGAGCATGCATGGGTAATCCATTCCAAAAGCCTGAGCACCCTGCAATGCGGTGCTAGTCGTGCGAATGCGCCCCGCCGCAATCAATGCCCCTACCCGCTCCAGCGGGCAATGAGGCGTTCTCTTTTCCATGAGAAATTAACCTTCTAGGTTAAATTTGGCTAATAGGTTATTCCAATAGCCTCCACCTGAAAGTCTGCCTCATCACCTGCAAACACTTAGGGTGTCATTTGTCACCACACATGATCGGCATGGGTTCGGCCGCGAACGCCAATGGCTCGCGGCGCCCGAAATACAATGCTGTCAGCAACCCGACAGTACCCATGATCAGACAGAACCCGACACACACCCACGGGCTCCACGGCATCAGTGCAATCAACGCCAACGGCGTGGTGCTGGCCCACAGTGCATAGGCGACGTTATAGGTAAAGGAAATACCCGACACCCGGATCTCGGCCGGGAACAGCCCGACCATCACCGACGGCACCACACCCACCACACCGCACGAAAGCCCTGCCAGCGCATAGGCCAGCCAGGTCAGGCCCCACTGCCCTACCAGGCTGGCATAAAGCACGCCGATGCCCAGCGGTAGCAGCAGGCTGTAGATCATCAGCGCACGCCAGGCGCCCAGGCGATCGACCAGCAGCCCGGCCAGCACGCAGCCAATGTTCAGGAAGACGATGCCGACACTGCTCAAGGCGAAGGTATGCCCGGCGGTCATGCCGAAACGCTGCTGCATCACCGTCGGGGTGATCACCACCAGCACCACTACTGCCGAGGTCAGCACGCAGGTCAGCAGCGCTGCCGGGATCAACGCCCGACGGTGCTCCCCCAGCACGCGCCGCAACGGGAACTTCACCGGCTGCTGCTGACGCTCGCGCAAGGCCAGAAACACCGGTGTTTCACTCAGCCAACGGCGCAACCACACACCGATCACACCGAACACCCCGCCCAGCAGGAAGGGGTAGCGCCAGGCGTAATCGAGAATCTCCTGCGCGGTAAAGGCCTGCGCCAGCAATGTGGCGGTCAGCGCACCCAGCAGATAGCCGAAGGTCAAGCCGGCTTGCAGGAAGCCCAGGGCATAGCCGCGCCGCCCGTGCGGGGCATGTTCGGCAACGAAGGTCCACGCGCTTGGCACCTCACCCCCGACTGCGGCGCCCTGCAGAATGCGCAGCCCCAGCAGGATCAGCGGCGCCGCGTAGCCGATGTCGGCATAGGTCGGCATCACCCCGATCAGCAGGCACGGCAGGGCCATCATCAGGATGCTCAAGCTGAACACCCGCTTGCGCCCCAGGTGGTCGGCGAAGTGCGCCATGAGGATGCCGCCCAGCGGCCGGGCCAGGTAGCCGGTGACAAAAATCCCGAAGCTTTGCAGCAGGCGCAGCCACTCGGGCATTTCTGGCGGGAAGAACAGCTGGCTGAGGGTCAGGGCGAAGAATACGAAGATGATGAAATCGTAGATTTCCAGCGCGCCGCCCAGCGCCGCCAGGCCCAGGGTCCGGTGGTCACCGCGGCTGAACCGGGGCGGGCGAGCGGTATCGATGGCAGTCATGACAAGGGTCCGCAAATCGGCAAAGGGCAGGAGGATAGCAAATCCTCGCCGCCCTGCCCGCCCCCGCTATCGGCTGAACACCGTGTGGGCGAAGTTCCTGCGCGGGTAGGCCGGTGGCCCGCCGCTGGCGAGGCCGGGCGGCAAGGCCAGCTTGCCGACCACTACCGGCGCGTCGATGATCGCCATGAAAGACTCCAGGGCCTCGTTGTCCGGCACCTGCGGCAGGCTTACGTTCACCGCCTGGCGCTCGGTCTGCGGCACTGCAGGCACCTTCAACTGGCGGGAGTGGTACAGCAGGGCATGCTGGATTTGCGTGCTGACCCGGCAAAATCGTGCCAGGTCGACACCGGCATGGCTGGCCAGCTCGATATTGCCAACCAGCAGGTTGAACGGCTGCAGCGCGCAGTGCACCAGGCGCTGCAACTCATCGAAGCACTCGACCGGAGCGATCCGGTAATAGCCCAGGCCATTGAGCAGCCTTTCCAGCTGCAAGCGCTGGGACGGGTGCTCGTCGGCAATGAGGATGCGCAGGGTCTTGTTGGTCATTGTCGGACCTGGGCAGTCAGGTAGATAGGGCACGCTCCCTGACCAAACTGCGCCAGCAACAGGCAACCACCAAGGCTGAACACTTGGAGGGGTCAAGTTAGATAGTTGTCGTGAAACATCTAGAAATCAAGTTGCCAGCACACAGAATTTTCACCGGCCTTTCACCGCTTTTTCAGGATTCCCATTGGCGCATGCGCACGCGGCAATGCTTCATGGCGTTGACGATGTGCTTTTCCACCAGGCTGCGGGAGATGCCCAGGTGATCGGCAATCTGCTGGTGTGACAGGCCATCGAGCTTGCGTAACAGGAAGCTGTCGCGGCAGGGCTTGCTCAGTTCGTCCAGTGCCTTCTGCATCAAGGCCAGGCGCTGGTCCAACTGCATGTGCTGCGTGGGTGCCGGGCTATGCCAGCGCTCATCGAGGTCCAGCACTTCGAGCGGCTCGGCCTGGCGCAGCAAGTGGCGCCGATGGCGGTCGATCACAAGGTTCAGCGCCGTGCGGTAGAGGAACGCGCGTGGGTGCTCGATCTGCTGTGGATCGGTGCGTTCCAGCACCCGCAGATAGGCATCGTGAGCCACATCTTCAGCTGCCTGGCGACTGCCCAGGCGGGCTGAAAGAAAACTCACCAGTTCGCGATAGTAATGTTCCACGACGGCACCTGAGGGCGTCCTGTCTGGCCGGGACGAGGTCTGAATGATATCAGCGTGCGATCTTACAAATTATAATTATTCTCAGCAACTCACTGACTGCCTTCCCCTAAATCCACCCCACTTGCCTTCGTCTAACTGGCACCTCCGTACGCGCCTCGACCAGGCTGCGTGTGGCCACCACCCTTGGCTGGAAGTCTGCATGAGATTACCCAACACCCGTCGGCTCCTCCTGTTTGGCGGCCTAGGCCTGCTGACGCTCGGCAGCCTCTTGGCGTGGAAAAGCCTGCCTTTCGGTGTGCTGCCGGTCAGCACCGTCACAGTCGCCCGCGCCGACATCGAAAGCAGCGTCACCGCCCTTGGCACCCTGCAACCCCGCCGTTATGTCGATGTCGGCGCCCAGGCGTCCGGGCAGATCCGTACCTTGCATGTCGAGGCCGGCGACGAGGTGCGCAAAGGCCAGCTGCTGGTAGAGATCGACCCCTCGACCCAGCAGGCCAGGCTCGATGCCGGGCGTTTCTCGATAGACAACCTCAAGGCGCAGCTGGCAGAACAGCGCGCCCAGTATCTGTTGGCCCAGCAAGTGCTCAAACGTCAGCACGACCTGGCAGCGGCAGGTGCCACCCGCCAGGAAGACCTGCAGGCAGCCGACGCCCAGCTCAAGGTGACCCAGGCCCGCATCGACATGTTTCAGGCGCAGATCCGCCAGGCCCAGGCCAGCCTGCGCAGCGACGAGGCCGAACTGGGCTACACACGCATCTATGCGCCCATGGACGGCACCGTGGTCGCGGTGGACGCCCGTGAAGGTCAGACGCTCAACGCCCAGCAGCAAACGCCACTGATCCTGCGCATTGCCAAGCTTTCGCCGATGACCGTTTGGGCACAGGTGTCCGAAGCCGATATCGGCAAGGTAAAACCGGGCATGACCGCCTACTTCACCACGCTTGCCGGCGGCAAGCGCCGCTGGAACAGCACCGTGCGCCAGATCCTGCCGATCCCGCCCAAGCCGCTGGCGCTGACCAGCCAGGGCGGCGGTGGCCCAGCCAGCGCTACCAGCGGCACCACTGGCAGCCAGGTCGTGCAGTACACCGTGCTGCTCGACGTGGACAACCCCGACGGTGCACTGATGGCCGAGATGACCACCCAGGTGTTCTTCGTCGCCGGGCAGGCCAACCAGGTGCTGACCGCGCCGCTGGCGGCGCTGGACGACAGCGATAGCGAAGGCTTGCGCCTGGCCCAGGTGCTCGGCCAGGACGGCAAACTGGAACAACGCAAGGTCCGCGTTGGCCTCAGCGACCGCCTGCGGGTGCAGATTCTCGATGGCCTGCAGGAAGGCGAGCGCCTGGTAATTGGCGCCCCCCTGGCCAGTGGAGGTTGAATGTCAGCGCCCCTGATCGAACTACGCGACGTCCGCAAAGCCTACGGCGGCATCGACAGCCCCAAGGTCGAGGTGCTGCGCGGCATCAGCCTGAGCATCCACCCCGGCGAGTTCATCGCCATCGTCGGCGCGTCCGGCTCAGGCAAGTCGACTCTGATGAACATCCTCGGTTGCCTCGACCGCCCCACATCCGGCAATTACCTGTTCGCGGGCAAGGACGTGGCCCAGCTGGACAGCGACGAGCTGGCCTGGTTGCGCCGCGAGGCCTTTGGCTTCGTATTCCAGGGCTATCACCTGATACCGTCGGGTTCGGCCCAGGAAAACGTCGAGATGCCGGCCATCTATGCCGGCACCCCGGCGCCCGAACGGCATGCCCGCGCCGCCGCCCTGCTCGAGCGCCTGGGCCTGGCCAGCCGCACCGGCAACCGCCCGCACCAGCTGTCCGGCGGCCAGCAGCAGCGGGTGTCGATTGCCCGGGCCTTGATGAACGGCGGGCATATCATCCTCGCCGACGAGCCGACCGGCGCCCTCGACAGCCACAGCGGCACCGAAGTCATGGCCCTGCTGGACGAACTGGCCAGCCAGGGCCACGTGATCATCCTGATCACCCACGACCGGGAAGTGGCCGCCCGCGCGCGCCGGGTGGTGGAAATCCGCGACGGCCTGATGATCAGCGACTCGGCCGCCGACCAGCCCCCCCTCGATACCCATCAAGGCCTGCAGGCCAACGACCTGCGCCAGCGTCTGGACCAGGGTGCCACCCAGCGCGGTGCATGGAAGGGCGAGCTGCTCGAAGCCCTGCAGGCGGCCTGGCGGGTCATGTGGATCAACCGGTTCCGCACCGCCCTGACCCTGCTCGGCATCGTCATCGGTGTGGCCTCGGTGGTGGTCATGCTGGCCGTGGGCGAAGGCAGCAAGCGCCAGGTCATGGCGCAGATGGCCGCGTTCGGCTCCAACATCCTCTACCTCAATGGCCGCCATGCGACGCTGCGCGAACCCGGCGGCATCGTCACCCTCGATGACGTAGCAGCCATTGCCGAGCTGCCACAGGTCAAGCGCATCATGCCGGTGATCGGCAGCGATGTGATGGTGCGCCACGGCAACAACAACCAGAAGTTCTATGTGGGCGGCAACAACGTCGAGTTTCCGCTGATCCTCAACTGGCCCGTGGTCGAAGGCAGCTTCTTCACCGAGGCCGACGAGCGCAGTGGTGCCGCCGTCGCGGTCATCGGCCAGAAAGTTCGCGAAAAGCTCCTGCCCACGCTCAGCGACGGGCTGGGTGAATACCTGCTGATTGGCAACGTGCCATTCCAGGTGGTGGGCATCCTGGCCGGCAAGGGCGCCAGCTCCGGCGACCAGAAAAGTGACGAGCGCATCGTCGTGCCCTACTCCGCTGCGTCCATGCGCCTGTTCGGTAGCCATGACCCGGAGTACGTGATCATCGCGGCCGCTGATTCGGCCCGCGTGGCCGAGACCGAAGCGGCCATCGACCGCCTGATGCGCAAGCGCCATCAAGGCAAGGACGACTTCGAACTGACCAACGACGCGGCGCTGATCCAGGCCGAGGCTCGCACCCAGAACAGCCTGTCGCTGATGCTGGGGGCAATCGCCGCGATCTCGCTGCTGGTCGGCGGCATAGGGGTGATGAACATCATGCTCATGACCGTGCGTGAGCGTACCCGCGAAATCGGTATCCGCATGGCCACCGGTGCGCGCCAGCGCGACATCTTGCGCCAGTTCCTCAGCGAGGCGGTGATGCTGTCGATGGTCGGCGGCGTGACCGGCATCATCCTGGCCGTGGCGATTGGCGGCGGGTTGATACTGGCCAACGTCTCCGTAGCCTTCGCCCTGCCCGCCATCCTCGGCGCCTTCACCTGCGCCGTCGTCACCGGCATCGTGTTTGGCTTCATGCCAGCCCGCAAGGCCGCCCGCCTCGACCCGGTGAAAGCCCTTACCAGCGAATGAGCCATGACCCTGCCAAGCCGCATCAGCCTGTTGACCCTCTGCCTGGGCCTCACCGCCTGCACAACCCCACCCGCCCCCACAAGCGGCATCGCAGCACCGCAGGCCTGGCAAGGTGAAACTGCCTTGCCCGCAGCCGGCCCGCCATCGGCGCACTGGTGGCGCACCTTCGCCAGCCGCGAGCTGGACCAGCTGATCGAACGTGCCCGGCGCAATGCCCATGACCTTGCCGCCGCCACGGCGCGGGTACGCCAGGCCCAGGCTCGCGCCGTGATCGCCGGGGCACCGCTGCTGCCCGAAGTGCAGTCCGGCCTGGACGGCAGCCGCCAGCGCCTGCTGCACGGCCGTGGCAATAACGCGCTGGATGTCAGCAGAAGCGAGCCGACTTACAGCACCTACGCCATGCAACTGACGGCCAGCTACGAACTTGATTTCTGGGGTGGCCTGCGCGCAGCACGTGCAAGTGCACTGCACGACCTCGACGCCAGCCGCTTCGACCGCCAGACGGTGGAGCTCACCCTGACCAGCGCCGTGGCCGACAGCTACCTGCAGGGCCTGGCCCTGGAAGAACAACTGCGCATCGCGCGCCTCAACCTGCGCAACGCGCGTGACGTGCTGAACCTGGTCGAAAGCCGCGAGCGCGCAGGCTCGGCCACGCGCCTGGAGCTGGCCCAGCAGCGCAGCCTGGTGGCCGCCCAGGAACGCCAGGTGCCGCTACTGGAGCAGCAAAGGCAAGACAACCGCGTCACCCTCGCCACCCTGCTCGGTGACCCGGTTCAGGCCTTGCCCGCCAGCCGCCAGGCAATCGCTACCCTGCAGTGGCCACGCATCGGCAGCGGCGTGCCTAGCGAGCTGCTTGCCCGCCGGCCCGACATCGCCGCCGCTGAAGCACGCCTGGCCGCCGCCAATGCCAATGTGCAGGTCGCCAGGGCGGCGATGCTTCCCAAGCTCACCCTAGGCGCCAGCCTGGGCACGGGCGCCAATACGCTCCCCCAGGTGCTCGACAGCTCCTTTTACACGCTCACTGCCGGCCTGGCCGCACCGGTCTTCAACAACGGCCGCCTGCGCGCGTCGCGCGATCTGGCCCAAGCCGAGCAGGACGAGCTGCTGGAAAGCTACCGCAGCAGCATCCTGGCCGGCTTCGCCGATGTCGAAAAAGCCCTGAACGCCATCCAGGGTGTGGAGCGCCAGCGGCAGTGGCAGGACGAGGAAGTGCTGCAGGCGCGTCAGGCCTTTGACCTGGCGCAGCAGCGTTATGGCGCAGGCGCCGAGACGCTGCTCAGCGTGCTGGAAACCCAGCGCACCCTGTATTTGGCCCAGGACCAGCAAGCGCAGTTGCGCCTGGCCCGACTGCAGGGCAGCGTGGCGTTGTACAAGGCGCTTGGAGGTGGCTGGCAGGTCGAACGTTGAGGCCAGGCAAAACAGGCCCTGCAGGATAGATACAGGGCCTTGCAACACCCCGGCTCAGGCTTTGTCGGTGGCCAATTTCAGATTGCGTGCATACCAGGGGCGTTGCGGCACTTTTGGCCGCAGCCTGGCAAACAGGTCGTCGTCAGCAAAGATGATGCGCAGCGCCAGCTTCATGGTTTCCGGGTCCATCTCCACACTGCGCCCCGGCCTCAGCCCGGGAACCGTCGAACACCCATGGGTATCGGGCCCCAGCCACGGGTCGGCTACTTGCACCCACGGGCCCGGCGCAAACCACGGCACACCGTTGACCTCCAGGCGCCGCACCTGCCCCGGGTGGACGCGTTCATGGGCACGGAACCAATCCTCGATGCGGTCATCGATCCAGCCGTGAAACTGCCAGAACACCGGGTTGCAGTGAGACGAGAACGGGTCGCCGAGGAAGTCGTTCTGCGCCTCGAACCAGCGCGCGGCGAAATCTTCCGGGTTGCGCGCCATCGGCACCGGCAGGCCACTGGAGGGGTCACGCGGCACCGAGGCCCAACGCATGTGCAGCCAGTCGTGCAGGCCCAGTTCCATCTCCGAGCCAAACTGCCCGAGGGTGAGCGTGCTCAGGTAGTCCGGGTCGCTGTACTTCGACTCCCAGACCTGGAAGTTGCCGTGGAAGGTATCGGCCGTCTTGATATCGCGCACCCACTGGGTATAGGCCGCATCCCCCGCCGCCAGCCAGGTCGGCGGCAAGGCATTGCCGTCATGGTTGTCGAAATAGCGGGCGAACCCGGCGCGGTCGCGTTCAAGCTCCGGCTGCGGCAGCGGAAAACGCGTCCACGACGGCAACGGCTGAAGCGCGCGGGCAGCGCGCAGCATATGCCGGTGCATGAAGAAAAAGTCTTCACCCGAACCATTACGGTCCTTGAGTCGCCCGCGCGCATCACGTTCGCGGTCACGCGGCCCAGGCTGCCAGCCAAGGCCACGCAAAGCCCCCTGCTTGTCCTTGGACAGCTTGTGCCACTTGTCACGCGAGGCATGCCACAGCTGGTGGAACAGGCGATGCTCCGGCTCGATCAGCACAGCCAGCAAGGCGGGCGACAGCGGCGTGCGTTCGCGGGCCTCGGGGAAGCTGCGCTTGAGTGCCAGGAACTGGTTGTCCTGCACCGGCAGGGTCAAGGCGCGGTCAAGCGGGGCAATGCGCCCATTGAGAGTCGCCTGCCCGGCATTGCCGAACCCGCCCCAGACCTCGTCGAGCACGACATGGCATTCATACAGCGCGTGGGTTTGCCCCGCCTGCGTCGAAAACAGCCGCCAGCGCAACGTGCCAGGCTTGTCTGCCTGCAGGTCGCCGACCACCCGATAGCGCGGCTCTTCAGTACCGCGCAGGCGCTCGGGCGTATCCAGGTAACCGCGCACGCCTCGACCACTTTGGGCAACGTCCAGAAACAACTCCAGTTCACCCGCCGGTAAACCCTGCACCCCGGCGTCGCTGCCATGCGGGGTCCAGCGCCAGATGCCACGCAATATGTCGCCCAGACGCTGCAGCGGCGTATCGGCGAGCTCCACAACCGCTTCGCCCGGGGTTTCCGGAAACTGCTCGTCGAACCGCTGGCGCTGCACGCGCTGCGCATACAGCGCACCGGGCACCACCACGCCCGTCAATGCCACACCGGCGATGAACCCGCGTCGAGAAATCGTCATTGCAACTACCTGAGCATTCATTGCGGCCATGGAGCACGGCCCGTCCATGGCTAGAACGTTGTGCACACGGCGAAATTTAGCGCGCCGCCACACGCCCGGCTGCGGCGATAAATTTGCCGCCTGGTTGTTCGTCCACCTGATACCCAAGCCCTGCCTGGCAGCCCCCAAGCGCCGGCAGTGCGACCCGACCCACTGCGCTACGAGATGGCAATGACCAAGACCCGTTCCCGCAAAGCCTTGTACATTGGCCTGCCCCTGGCCCTGACGATCGCCCTGGGCAGTGCTGCTGGCTACTTCTACTGGCGAGACCTGCACGCCGGTTACCCCTTGGCGATCGTGCAGCAGGCCGACGCGCTGCATGAACACATGCTCTCGTTCGACAGCCACGTGACCGTCCCCCTGGCGCTGGGGAGTGCCGGCCACGAGGCCGACAAGGATGGCCCAGGCCAGTTCGACCTGGTCAAGGCCAACCGCGGCCGCCTGTCCGGCGCGGCGCTCACCGTGTTCGGCTGGCCGGAAATCTGGAACGGCGCCAATGCCCCGCACCGCCCCACCCCCGGTTTCGTCGATGCAGCCAGGCAAGAGCAGGAAGCCCGCTACAAGATCATCACCGGCATGGTTCGAGATTTCCCCAATCAGGTCGGCATTGCCTACAGCGCAGATGATTTCCGCCGCCTCAACGGCGAGGGCAAGTTCGCCATCTTCAT
This sequence comes from Pseudomonas sp. NPDC012596, assembly GCF_042902325.1. Classification (NCBI taxonomy): domain Bacteria; kingdom Pseudomonadati; phylum Pseudomonadota; class Gammaproteobacteria; order Pseudomonadales; family Pseudomonadaceae; genus Pseudomonas; species Pseudomonas sp. NPDC012596. The sequence continues at coordinate 119,920 of NZ_JBIBEB010000019.1, forward strand.
CAGCATGCTCAATGCCTACCCACTGGGGCATGACCTTTCACAACTGGACCTGTGGGCCGCGCGCGGCATGCGCATGTTCGGCTTCAGCTATGTCGGCAACAACGACTGGGCCGACTCCTCGCGGCCACTGCCCTTCTTCAACGACACCACCGACGCCCTCGGTGGTCTGTCCCCGCTGGGTGAACAGGCGGTTCAGCGCCTGAACGACCTGGGCGTGATCATCGACGTCTCGCAGATGTCCACGCTTGCACTCGAAGACGTGGCCCGCCTGACCCGCGCGCCGATGGTCGCCTCGCACTCGGCACCCCGAGCGCTGGTGGACATTCCGCGCAACCTGTCCGACAAAGAGATGCAGCTGATCGGCGCCAGCGGTGGCGTGATCCAGGTGGTGGGCTTTGGCCAGTACCTCAAGCCCCTGACCAAGCCGGTGGTGGACAAGCTTGATGCCCTGCGGGCGCGTTTCGACCTGCAACCGCTGCAGGGCCTGGCCAATGCGCTGATGCCAGGTGACGCGGTGATCACCGTGTGGCCCGAGGCGCGGTTCGGCGAGTACGCAAGCTCGCTGTACGCCATCCTCGAAGAGGAGCCCAAGGCAACCCTCAAGCAGTACGTCGATGCAATCGACTACACGGTGAAGAAGGTCGGCATCGACCACGTCGGCATCGCCTCGGACTTCAACGATGGCGGCGGCCTGGATGGCTGGAAGGACGTCAGTGAGATCCGCAACGTCACGGCCGAACTGCTGACCCGCGGCTACAGCGAAGCGGACATCGCCAAGTTGTGGGCGGGCAACTTCCTGCGGGTCTGGGACCAGGTCCAGAAGTCCGCCCGCCCCGTCGCCAACCGTTGAGCCGTGCCCACCATGAGCAACCGCCGTACATTTCTGAAACAGGCCGGCCTGCTGGCCGCCAGCCTGCCGCTGCTACCCCAGGCCCTGGCGGCCGACAGCAAACCGCTGAGCGGCGCCGACAAATGGCGCAACCTGCGCACGCTGTTCCCGCTAGACCCGCAGATCGCACACTTCGCCAATTTCCTGGTCACTGCCCACCCGCGCCCGGTACAGGCGGCGATCGACCGCCACCGCGCCGACCTCGACCGTAACCCCGCCGCCCTGATGGACTGGGAGAGCCAGTACGAATGGCAGCGCGAGGACGAAGTGCGCGAGTGGGCCGGGCGTTACCTGGACGTCAAGCCACGCCAGATTGCCCTGACCGGTAGCACCACCGAAGGCCTGGCGATGATCTTCGGCGGCCTGCAAGTGGGCGCCGGTCAGGAAATCCTGGTGACCGAACACGAGCACTACTCGGCCCACAAGACCCTGGCTTTTCGCAGCCAGCGCCAGGGCACGGCAGTGCGCAAGATCCGCCTGTTCGACAACCCCTGGACGGTTTCAACCGACCAGGTGCTCAGTACCCTGGACAAGGCCATCCAGCCGCACACCCGGGTACTGGGCATGACCTGGGTGCACTCGGGCAGCGGCGTCAAACTGCCGGTGGGCGAGATCGGCGAGCTGGTGCGCCAGCACAATCGCAACCGCAGCGAGGCCGAGCGCATCCTCTACGTGGTCGACGGTGTGCACGGCTTCGGCGTGGAGAACGCACGCTTCGCCGACTTCAACTGCGACTACTTCATCGCCGGTACCCACAAATGGATGTTCGGCCCACGGGGCACCGGCATCATCTGCGCGGCTTCCACCGGCATGCAGCACCTCACCCCGACCATCGCCACTTTCTCCCGCGACGAAGATTTCGCCACCATCATGACCCCCGGCGGCTACCACGCCTTCGAGCACCGCTGGGCCGCCAGCGAAGCCTTCAAGCTGCACCTGGAACTCGGCAAAGGCGAGGTGCAGCAACGTATCCATCAGCTCAACAGCCTGCTCAAGGAGCGCCTCGCCGAGCACCGCCAGATCCAGCTGGTGACACCGCGCAGCGAGCGTTATTCGGCAGGCTTCACGTTTTTCCGCATCAAGGATCGCAACCCCGACGCCATCGCCGCCCACCTCACCAGCAACAAGGTGATGTGCGACGCGGTGTACCGCGACGTCGGCCCGGTGATCCGCCTGGCCCCCAGCCTGCTCAATGACGAACAGCAGATCGACCGGGCCATGGCCCTGATAACCCAGCAACTCTGAACAAGGCTCCCCCCATGACCGTACCCCTGCACCACCTGACCTTGGCCGCGCTGCTGGCGGCCTGCAGCCTGCCCGCACTGGCCGCGACACCCGGCGACAAACCCGGCACCGTGTTCCGTGACTGCGACACGCTCTGCCCGGAGATGGTGATACTCCCGGCGGGGACCTTCACCATGGGCACCCCGACAGACGAGATGGGCCGGCAGGACGACGAAAGCCCGCAACACCCGGTGACCTTCGCCAAACCGTTCGCCATCAGCCGGTTCCAGGTCACTGCCGGTGAGTGGGCGGCCTACCAGAAGGCGACCGGCCTCGTGGTTCCGGACGGTGATGACCGCCCAGGCAGGCGCTGCACCAACAGCAAACCCAGTTACAAGCAAGGCCCTCGCCAGCCGGCAGTGTGCATGAGCTATCAAGACGTCGAGCAGTACGCGGCCTGGCTGTCGAAAACAACCGGCCAGCGCTACAGCATGGTCAGTGAGGCCCAGCGCGAATACGCCGCACGCGGCGGCAGCGTCGGTGCCTTCCCTTTCGAACCCGACGCCAATTTCGAGATCAGCAAGAACGCCAACGTCTACGGCCCGAAGGATGGTTTCAGTTACAGCTCGCCGGTGGGCAGCTTCCCACCCAACAACTTCGGCATGTATGACATGCACGGCAACGTCTACGAATGGGTAGCCGACTGCTATCACGACAACTACAACGGTGCCCCCGCCGACGGCAGCGCTTGGAAAGACAGCGCGTGCAAGCTGGTCAGCATCCGCGGCAACGACTGGGGCGAAGCGCCGATCTTCTCCCGCTCGGGCAACCGCAACAACGCCTTCGCCAATAACCGCGGCGACTGGCTCGGCTTCCGCGTAGCACGGGAGCTCTGAGGCGCCGCCAGGCGGTAAATTCTCCCCTGCCCGGCTCGTTCCTATCGGTGTACTTGCGCAGGACCCGGGGCGCCCCTGCGTCGCCCCCACCCACCATCCAAGGAACCGCAACCATGAGCCCGATCCCCCCTTCGCAAACTATCCACGACTTCATCGGCGTCGGCCTGCAAGCATCTGCCGACCACAGCCTGAGCATTACCTTGCTCTCGACCAGCGTCTGATAACGGGAATCTTTCGATGAGCATTCAACCCCGCGGGGCCGTGCGCGAACTGCTGGCCCTGCTCCAGCCCTTCTGGCCAGTGGTGCTGGTGTCGATCATCCTGGGGATGGTCGGCGGCCTCAGTGTTACCGCGCTGCTGGCGACCATCAACAACGGGCTGCACAGCCAGGGCGGTTTCGGCCCGGGCCTGGTGCTGGGCTTCGCGGGGCTGTGTGCCTTGGCCCTGACCAGCACCATCTTGTCTGACATCGGCACCAACTATGTTGGTCAGCACATCATCGCGCTGTTACGCAAGCAGCTGGGCGAGAAGGTGCTGTCGGCACCGATCGAGCAGATAGAACGCTTTCGCAGCCACCGCCTGATCCCGGTGCTGACCCATGATGTCGACACCATCAGCGATTTCGCCTTCGCTTTCGCTCCCCTGGCGATTTCGCTCACGGTCACGCTGGGTTGCCTGGGTTATCTGGCCGTGCTTTCTCTGCCGATGTTCATGATGATGCTGGTCGCCCTGGCACTTGGCACCATTGTCCAGTACCTGGCAAGGGCCCGCGGCATTCGCGGTTTCTACCAGGCACGAGACGCGGAGGATCGCCTGCAGAAGCACTACCACGGTATCGCCGAAGGCGCCAAGGAGCTGCGCATTCATCGCCCGCGCCGCCAGCGCATGTACCGTGACGGCATCTGCCAGACGGCAGACGAAATTCGTGGCATCCAGATGCGCTCGATCAACACGTTCGTCATTGCCAAAAGCCTCGGCTCCATGCTGTTCTTCGTGGTGATCGGCATGGCTCTGGGGCTGCAGACACTGTGGCCCGCGGCCGACGCTTCGGTCATGAGCGGTTTCGTGCTGGTGCTGCTGTACATGAAAGGCCCCCTGGAACACCTGGTTGGCACCCTGCCGATCGTCAGCCGCGCGCAGATCGCCTTCCGCCGCATCGCCGAGCTGTCCGAGCAGTTCTCGTCGCCAGAGCCACACCTGCTGCTGCAGGACAATGCGCCACGCAGCCAGCAGGTGAACACCCTGGAGCTCAAGGACGTCAGCTTCACCTTCGCCGGCCGTGAAGGTGTCCAGCCGTTCCACCTCGGCCCGGTCAACCTCAGTTTCAAACAGGGCGAAATCACCTTCATCGTTGGCGAGAACGGCTGTGGCAAAACCACGTTGATCAAGCTGCTGCTGGGCCTCTACGTGCCCCAGCAAGGCCAAGTCAACGTCAACGGCCAGGCCATCACCGACCGCGACCGCGACGATTATCGGCAACTGTTCACCACTGTTTTCGCTGATTACTACCTGTTCGACGACGTACTGCTCGACGACAGGCAGATCCCTGATACCGCACGACATTACCTGGAGCGCCTGGAAATCGCCCACAAGGTGGACATCCGTGACGGCCGCTTCACCACTACCGACCTGTCTACCGGGCAGCGCAAACGCCTGGCACTGGTCAACGCCTGGCTCGACGAACGGCCGGTACTGGTGTTCGACGAATGGGCCGCCGATCAGGACCCGACGTTCCGCCGGGTGTTCTACACCGAACTGCTGCCTGAGCTGCAACGCCTGGGCAAGACGATCATCGTGATCTCCCACGATGACCGCTATTTCGACATCGCCGACCAGCTGGTACGCCTGCATGCCGGCCAGGTGCATAGCGAAAGGGCTGCCTTGGCCTGACCGACAGCGCGCACGCGGGCACCCGCCCGCGCTGCGCTGCTTGAAGGCACCTCCTCATTTTTCTTCAGCGCCGCCACATGCCGGCCCTTTGTGGCCAGAACATTTTCTTTTTATGCAGAAATCTTTCCGGTTTTGCCTCAGGGCAACGTTACATTGAAGAAGAATAATTCTCATTGATAACTCCAGCACTTACGGAAGCAACAGATGCGCAACAGAACATCGAAAGCCGGCAGCCGAGCACTGCCCACACGTCCCTCGCCTCAACCCTTGCTGGCACTGAGTACCGCCCTGCTGATGGCTTGCGCCAGCCAAGTGCAGGCCGAAGTGGTCAAGCTGGACATTCCCTCCCAGCCACTGTCTTCGGCGCTGCAGGCGCTGGGCAGACAGGCTGAACTGCAGATCCTCTACAGCCCGGATTCGGTGCAGGATGTTCGAACTGTCGCGATCAAGGGGGAGATCGACAGCATCGACGCACTGAAACGCCTTATCCAGGGTACGGGCCTGCGCTACAACGTCGACGGAAACACCGTCACCCTGCTGGCACCGATGGAGAGCAACGCACATCAGATCCAGCTGGATTCCACGTCGGTCACCGCCGCTGGCCTGGGCTACCAGACCGAGAATTCCGGGTCCTACACGACCGGTGCGGTTTCGGTGGGCGGCAAGACGCCGGTGGCGCTGCGCGAAATACCGCAATCGGTGTCGGTGCTGACCCGCCAGAGAATGGAAGACCAGGGCATCACCAACATGGAACAGGCACTGGACAAGCTGACCGGTGTCACCGTGGTTGGCGGCAACAGTGTCGACACCAAGTTCTACTCGCGCGGCTTCGAAGTGACCAGCGTCCAGACGGATGGCGGCGCGCCGGGGATTCGCCAGCAGAACTACCAGTCGCTCCCGGACATGGCGATGTACGACCACGTCGAGATTCTGCGCGGTTCCGATGGCCTGTTCAGTGGCACCGGCGAACCGGGCGGCACACTGAACCTGGTGCGCAAGAAGCCGCTGGCTCACAACCAGCTCAAGACAACCACTTCGGCAGGCAGCTGGGACAACTACCGCCAGGAAGTCGATGTGACCGGCCCGTTGGGCTTCGATGGCAGGCTGCGTGGCCGCGGCGTGTTCGCGGTAGAAGACCGTGACTACTTCTACGACACCACCAACAGCAAGAAAGAAATCTACTACGGCATTTTCGAAGCCGACCTTACCGATGACACCCTGCTGACGTTCGGCGGCAGCCATCAATGGCGCAAGATCAAGGGTTATTGGGACAGCGGCCTGCCGCGCTATAACACCGGTGAGGATATCGGCCTGTCCCGTGACACGTCGCTGGCCGCCGACTGGTCCACAGCCAACTACGAAACAAACGAAATTTTCGTCAAGCTCGAACACAGTTTCAACGAGAACTGGAAAGCCAACGGCAGTTACACCCGCTATCACCAGGACATCTCGCAGAATATCGGCCAGGCTACCGGGACAATCGACGACGTCACCGGACGAGGCTCGCTGTTCTCCCGCTGGGGCCGCAACTACAACATCGACCAGGACCTTTACGACGCCAATGTCTCGGGCCGCTTTCAGGCCTTCGGCCTCGAACACGAGGTACTGTTCGGCGTTGACCACCAGGAGACGCGCCGCGGCTTCGAATCGTACCGCTTGGGCATGGCCAACATCCCGGTCAACCCGGCCGACAACAACATCGGCAGCCAGCCTGAAGGCGCCATGCCAGGCATGTATATCAACTTCCCAGCCTGGAACCAGCGCAAGAGCGGCGCTTACGCCACCCTGCGCGCTCAACTGGCCGAGCCACTCAAGCTGATCGTCGGTGCGCGCTACTCCGACTACGATGACAACATCACCAGCGTCACCCCGTCCGATGGCATGGTCTACCCCACCGGCGGCAAGGAAAGCGGTGTGGTCACTCCATTCGGCGGCCTGGTTTACACCGTCAACGATCAGTGGTCGGTGTATACCAGCTACAGTCAGATCTATATCCCGCAGACGAACTACCTGGGTACCGACCACAGCTCGCTCAAGCCGATGACTGGCGATACCTATGAAGTCGGCACCAAGGCAGAACTGTTCGACAAGAGGGCCAACCTTTCGCTGGCGCTGTACTACACCAAGCGCGAAAACGAAGCCATGCTGCTCAACTCTGAAGCCGTCGTCGGCAACCCTTGCTGCTATGAAGCCGCCGGCAAGATCGTCAGCAAGGGCTTCGACGCTGAAATCACGGGTGAACTGCTGCCGAACTGGCAGATCGGCGCTGGCTACACCTTCAACATCAATGAACAGGTCAAAACCGGCACTGCCTCCAACCGTGGCAAGCCGCTGAGTTCTCAGACGCCGAAACACCTGCTGAAGCTGTTCACCAGCTATCGCCTGCCGGGCGATCTGGACAGCTGGAAAGTCGGCTTGGGCGCCAACATCCAGAGCCGCAACTACGTGAGTGGCACCTCGACGGTCAAGGATGCATTCGGCAACAGCGTCACCACGGTCAACCCGTTCTCCTACGAGCAACCCGGCTATGCCGTGTGGAACGCACTGGTCGACTACCAGATCGACAAGCACTGGAACGCGTCATTCAACGTCAACAATATCTTCGACAAGAAGTACTACCAGACCGTCGGGACCAACGCGATCAACAACTGGTACGGCAACCCACGCGAGTACGTGCTCACCTTGCGCAGCACATTCTGAAACCACGGCCGGTGGCCACCGGTTTGGACAAAAGAAAAGGCCAGTCATCCGACTGGCCTTTTCTTTTGCCCATGTGCAGGAGAGCGCTGGTTACTGCAGGTGACGCTTCAGTGCGTCAACCATCTCATCGTAGACCTCAAGCGCAGCGGGCACGACCGTGGACATACGCAGGAAGTCATGGGTCAGACCGGCGTACTCCACCAGTTCGACCTGCACGCCCGCACGGCGCAGCTTTTCTGCGTAGGCCAGGCCTTCGTCGAACAAGGGGTCGAAGCCCGCGAGGGCGATCCAGGCCGGCGCACTGTGTTCCAACCCTTCGCCCAGCAACGGCGAAAAACGTGGATCTGCGCGATCCTGCGGATGGCGTGCGTGGCAGTCGTAAAACCACTCCAGGGTCAGATCCTCAAGCAGGTAACCCTCGGCAAACAGTTCCCGCGACGCGTGCCGTTCACTGGCGTCGGTCATGGGGTAGCACAATAACTGCAGGCGCGGGCGAACCCCCGTGAAGCCCGGTTGGCCAGCCTCCTGCGCAAGCACGGTGGCAAGGCTTGCCCCCACGCTGTCTCCGGCAAAGGCAACACGTGTGGTATCCAGGCCCAGCGCCGGGCCATCACTGCCGAGCCATCGCAATGCCTGTTGCGCATCCTCCAGCGGTTGCGGAAACCGGTGCTCGGGGGCCAGACGGTAACCTACCGACAGCACCGCAAAACCTGACCGCTGGCAAAGCTCCTGGCAGATGCCCTGGTGCGAGTCCAGGCTGCCGACCACGTAGCCGCCACCATGGAAGAACAGGATCACTGCAGTCGGCGCCGTACGGCTCGACCGGTACAGGCGCAGGGGCAGCGGGGTGCCGTCGGGGCGAGTGACTTCAAGGTGCACCGGCTCGATCGCGGGGGCCGCCCACGCCAGTTGCCGGCTGGTCTGTTCGAACAATGCCCGCGCCTGCGCCGGCGCCAGGGTATGCAACGGTGCCTGTTGGCCGGGCGCCTCTTCAGCAAGGTCAAGGAAGGCGCCGATATCGGGATGTAGGGTCATCAAAAGCAATTCCTGCAGCTAAGAACGAAAGCGGGAGGCGTGCCTCCCGCATGAACATCAGGCGACACCTGCCTCGCATACCGACACGCAGTGCTCGATCAATGCCTGCAGTTCCAGCTGCAGGCCCTGCATCAGGCGCTCGACCGTCGCCGCACGGTAACGACGGGTGCTGTATACACAACGGATCGACAGTCGCCCGTCATACACCTGGCCCACCATTTCCAGCCAGTTGCCCAGCGGTGCCTCGCTGCTGTAGCAGTCCCCCTGCCCTTCCGGTGCCGGCAACAGCAGGGCCTTGTCGTCGAAGCTCTGGTCGAACTGCCCGAGATAGTTGAACGTTACCCGTGCCTGCGAGGTGTGCGCCAGGCGTGCTGCCAGTTCGGGCCCCGCCATGTGGCGCAGCACGCCATAACCGATGCCCTTGTCCGGCACTGCCTGCAGGCGCGCCTGCACATTGCGCAACGCATCGGCCTGGTGCTGCCCGGGCGGGCAGTCCAGGCGCACCGGGAACATCGTGGTGAACCAACCCAGTGTGCGGCTCAGGTCCAGCTCATCGAACAGGTCTTCGCGCCCATGCCCCTCCAGCTGCACCCATGCCGTCCGGGTTCCAGCCCATTGGCACATGGCACGGCCCAGGGCCGTCAGCAACAGGTCGTTGATCTGGCTGCCATAGGCAGCCGGTGCCCGCTTCAACAGGTCGCTGGTCTGGGCCGCATCCAGTGCAAAATGCGCCCCGGCCTGGTAACGGACCTGGTCTTTGCCTCGCGGGTTGTCGCATGGGAAGACCTGATCATTGTCGGGCAGGCATTCGAGCCAGTAATCCAGCTCCCGCACCGCCCGCTGCGGCGCTTGCGCCTGCAGGCGCTCCACCCATGACCGGTAGCTGCTGCTACGTACCGGCAGGTCTGGCGCATACCCCTGGCTGCAGGCTTGGTACGCCTCCTGCAGATCCTGCAGGAGGATGCGCCAGGACACCGCATCGACCACCAGGTGGTGGATGACTATCAGCAAGCGCTGTTCCCCGTCAGGCATATCAACCTGCACAAACCGGTACAACGGGCCATTCTGTGGGTCGAGGCTTCGCTGGGCACGGTTGACGCACGCTTGCAGCGCCGCTTCATCGACCGCCAGTTCACGCCACAGACAATCGCCCAACCCCTCGTCCTGACGCAGGTCATAGCTCTGGTACCAGCGGCCATCCACCTCGCGAAAACGCAAGCGCAAGCTGTCATGTTGCGTGACTACCCGGTGCAAGGCCTGCTCCAGCGCAGTTGTATCCAACGCTTGTCGCGGCCGGAACATCAACGCCTGGTTGTAGTGGTGACGCTCGCTCATCGGGCAGGCGAAGAACCATTGCTGAATGGGCAGCAGTCCAAACCAACCCTCGGTGGCCAATTGCGCACTGATGTCCTCACGCCCTGGGGCGAGGATCTCCTCACGGGAAAACAGCCCGGCAATGGTCTGCCAGCGCATCAGGTCACGCAGCTTAAGGTCGATGTCCAGCCCAGGATGGTTGCGGACCTTGGACACCACCTGCAGGCTGAGAATCGAATCGCCACCCAGCTCGAAGAAGTTGTCATGAATACCCACACGCTCGACCTGCAGGGTCTGCGCCCAGATCTGCGCCAGCAGGCGCTGGGCGTCATTGACAGGCGCAACATATACGCCAGCCTGGACCTCAGGTTCGGGCAATGCGCGACGATCGAGCTTGCCATTGGCGTTGACCGGCAGGCTGACCATGCCCACCAGGTAGGTAGGTACCATGTAGTCCGGAAGCTCCTGGCGCAGGCACTCCTTCAGCCAGTCACCCACTTCGCGGCCCCCGGCGCTGACGACGTAGGCCACCAAGTGTTTGCCGCTGGCCAGCTCACGAGCGACTACCAGCGCATCGGCGACACCGTCCTGGCGACGCAGCGCCGCTTCGATCTCACCCAGTTCAATGCGGAACCCGCGCAACTTGACCTGATGGTCGGCTCGGCCCAGGTAATCGAGGACCCCGTCCTCACGCTGCAACACCCGGTCGCCACTTCGGTACTGGCGACTGCCCGGCGCGCCGAAGGGGTCTGGCACGAACCGTTCGGCAGTCAGCCCGGGGCGGCCATGGTATCCACGCGCGACACCCTCACCGGCGATATGCAATTCGCCTGGGATGCCTGCTGGCAGCGGCTCCAGGTCGTCGTCCAGCACATACAGGGCGCGCTGGCCCACCGCACGACCAATCGGCGCATAGGCTGCGCCACAGCGTGCCTGCGCGTCGACTTTCCACAGCATCGGCGTGACCACCGTCTCGGTGGGGCCATAGCCATTGGTCAAGAAACGAGGCTTCAGCACCGCGGTGATCAGGTCGAATGACGACGCCGGCACTGCATCGCCGCCGCAGCAGTAGATCGTGACCGGCGGTGCCGGTTGACCGCTATCGCGCACATGCTCGGCCAACTGTTTGAGATAGGCCGGCGGGAAACACGCAATGGTGATACGCCGTTCATGCAATACCGCGCAGGTCTGCTCGGCGGTCCACAGTTCGCCATCGCGCAGTACCAGTTCCCCTCCGTGGCAGAGCACGCTCAGCCAGCGCTCCTGAGCACCGTCGAAGGCGAACGACATGAACAACAGCTCGCGGGTATCGGTATCGATTTCGTACAGCTCGGCGATCGCCTGGCAATGCATGCTCAGGGGCCCATGGGTCACCGCCACGCCTTTGGGTTGGCCGGTGGAACCGGAGGTGTAGATCAAGTAGGCGAGGTGCTCCGGGAGGCACGCCGAACGTGGCGTGTGGGACGGCAAGCGCGCCCAGTCCAGGGCGTCCATGTCGATGCTGGCCAAGCCAGCCGGTGCCAACTGCTGGAGTGTCTGTGCCCGACCGATGAGCAGCTTCATCGAGCAGTCCTCGATCATGTAGGCCAGGCGCTCGCCAGGGTAGTCGATATCCAGCGGCAAGTAGGCAGCCCCGGTCTTGTGCACTGCAAGGAAGGCCACGACACTGTCCAGCGACCGCTCCAGGGCGATACCGACCACATCTTCAGGCCCGACGCCCTGGGCCTGCAATGCATGCGCCAGGGAGTTGGCACGCTGTTGCAATTGGGCATGGGTCAACTGGGCATCGCCGCAACGCACCGCCACGGCCTCGGGACGCGCAGCCGCCTGGCGGGCGATCAGCTCGGTGACGGTAACGGCCTCGTGGCACGCCTGTGGCGCACGGCTCCACTGCTCGAAAGCCTGCTGCTGGTTCGCCGGCAGCCGCGGCAGGCGCCCCAGCGGCCGTTCGCCATCCTGGGCCAGCGCCTCCAGGGTGTACTCCATGCACTGGCGGATAGCCTGCACCGCCTCAGGCGCAAAACTGGCGCGCAGGTACAGGTACTCGATGGACAACCGCTGGCCCACCGTCACCGCCAGGTCCATGGGGAAGTTGGTGACATCATGGTTGCTCGACTGACCGAAGCTGAGCTCGCTCTCCCCGGCCTGGCCAAGGCGCTCATCGATCGGGTAGTTCTCGAACACGATGATGCTGTCGAACATCGGCTGGGCGCCCATGCCGGACCAACGCTGAATATCGGCCAGCGGCGCATGGGCATGGTCACGCAGGTCGAGGTTGTAGTCCTGCAACTGGGCGAGCCACTGCCTGACCTGCTGGGCCGGCTCCACCGTCTGGATGACCGGCAGCGTGTTGATGAACAGGCCAAGGGTCTGTTCGGCATTGGGCAGCGACGCCGGCCGCCCAGCCACCGTAGAGCCGAAGGCCACGGTGCGCTGCCCGGTGAAGCGCTGCAGCACCAACAGCCATGCCGCTTGCACCAGGGTGTTGAGGGTCACTCGGCAGGCACGGCAGAACTGCTGCAGGCGCTCGGTCTGCGCCGGATCCCAGCTGGAATACAAAGCCTCATGGCCGGCAACCTCGCTGTCATGCCGCGGGTAGATCGCCTGGCTCAGCGCCGTTGGCTCGCTCAGCGTGCTCAAGCGCTGCTTCCAGAACTGCTCCAGTTCTTCACGTGGCTGGCGATGCAACCAGGCGATGAATTCGCGATAGCGCGCCGCAGGGCTTGCTACCTGGCCTTCGTTGTAGTGCTGAAGCACTTCGCCGAACAGCCGCGAGCTGCTCCAGCCGTCCATGAGGATATGGTGGCTGGTCCACAGCATGCGGTAATCCTGCTCACCTGTGCGGATCAACGTAATGCGCTGTAGCGGCGCCCGCGCCAGATCGAAGCCGCGCGCGCGGTCTGCCGCGGCCAGCTGTTCAATGGCGTGTTCAGGGTCTGCCTGGGCGCGCCAGTCGAGCAGCTGCAGGTCGAGCACGGCATGGCGCTGTACCACCTGTAGCGGATGCTCGCTGTCGTCGGGCCAATGGAAGCTGGTACGCAAGATGTCATGACGGTCCAGAGCAGCCTGCCACGCCTCGCGAAAACGCTCCACCTGCAAGCCCTGGACTGGCAGGTCGACCTGGTTGATGTAGTACGCCGACTCGGTGTCGGCCGCACTGTGCAGCAGCATGGCTTGCTGCATGGGCGACAAGGGGTAGATGTCGTCTATCTGCGACGCTGTGATCGGCAAGGCGTCGAGTTGACGCTGGTCGAGCCCCGCCAGGGGGAAATCGGACGGTGTCACACCCGCCGTGCTTGCGTCGCAGCAATGCCCGATCAGTTCGGCCAACTGCCGGCCATACTCGTCGGCCAATGCCTGCACCGTTTCGGCACGGTACTGCTGACCACTGAACGACCAGGTCATGCTGAGCTCGCCACCGTAGACCCGGCCATTGAGCACCAACCAGTTGGCCATCGGCGAAGCGCCATTCTGCTCGGCCCCCGCGTACTCGCCGGATGGCACGAAGAGGGCCTGCTCGTCGGTCGAAAACGCCCCATCGAACTGCCCCAGGTAGTTGAAGGTGACACGAGCCTGGGGCAGCGCAGCAAATGCCGCGCGGGTAGCCTCGTCAGCCAAGTGGCGCAGGGCACCGAAGCCCAGTCCCTTGTCTGGCACCGCACGCAGCCGCTCCTTGACGCCCTTTATCAGCGCTCCCGGCAGCTCGCAGGTGTCCAGCCGTACCGGGTAGACACTGGTGAACCAACCGACCGTGCGCACCAGGTCAATGTCCTCGAACAGCTCCTCTCGGCCATGCCCCTCCAACTCCACCAGCACAGCCGAACTGCCGGCCCAGGCGCACAGTGTGCGCGCCAGCGCGGCCAGCAACAGGTCGTTGATTTGCGTGCGGTAGGCGGCCGGCGCCTGCTGCAGCAGGCGCCGGGTGAGGTCCTTGCCCAAGCGCGTCTCGACACTGCGCCCCCCATTGTTGAGTGCCTGTTGCACGGGCCAGTCGCGCGGCAAATCGACCTCGACGCCGTCCGCTTGCGCCATCCAGTAGGCCTTCTGTTCCAGGGCGGCGCCTGCGGCATAGCCTTGCAGGCGTTGCGCCCAGGCCTGCACCGGGCTGGTCTTGGCCGGCAGCCGTACCGCCTGCTGCTGCACCGCATTGCAATAGGCTTGCTGCAGGTCCTCGAACAGAATGCGCCACGAGACACCATCGACCACAAGGTGGTGGATCACCAACAGCAACCGCTGGGACGCATCCGGCAGGTCGATCAGTACGGCGCGAACCAACGGTCCGCCTTCCAGGTCGAGGCTGCGCTGGGCCTGCTCACACACGTCGAGCAACTGCTCCTGGCTGCCAAGGCAGCGATGCTCGAGTGCCGGTACTTGCTGCCAGATCAACCGCTGCTGCTGGACACTGCGGTGCAGCGCCTGCACACCGGCGGTTGGGTGGAACGACTGACGCAGCACATCATGGTGCACGATGAGCGCCTGCAGAGCCTGCTCCACGGCAGCTGCATCAAGGGAGGCGGTCGGCCGCAGCAGCACCGATTGGTTCCAGTGCTGGCGCTCGATGATCGGCGCCTCGAAGAACCAGCGCTGAAATGGCATCAACGGCGCGCCGCCCTGCACTTCGCCCTGGTCTATATCGGTCAGCCCGGCCGCCGTGGCGACCAACGCCAGGCTGCGCACAGTCTGGTGCTGGAACAACTCCTTGGGGGTGAACCGGATGCCCGCCTGGCGCGCTCGGCTGACCATCTGGATCGAAACGATCGAGTCACCACCGACTTCGAAGAAGTTGTCCGTCACGCCCAGCTCGTCGAGCTTGAGCACCGCGCGCCACACGTCCAGCAGACGGCGCTCCCAGTCGTTGCCGGGTGCCTGGCGCTCGCTGGCCAGCTCGGTCGGGTCGGGTGCGGGCAGGCGCTTGCGGTCAAGCTTGCCGTTGGGCGTCAGGGGCAAGGCATCGATGAACACCCATTGCGCCGGGATCATGTAATCCGGCAGATCCACTGCCAGCGCCTGGCGCAAAACGTCACGCGATGGCGCAATACCCTGCCCCACCACGTAAGCAACCAGGAAGGCGCCATGGGCACCGTCGAGCACCAGCACGGCGGCTTCGCGCACATGCTCGTGCGCTAGCAGGCGCGCCTCGATCTCGCCGGTCTCGATGCGAAAGCCACGTACCTTCACCTGATGATCGAGACGCCCCAGGTACTGGATCACCCCGTTATCGTCGAAGCGCACACGGTCAGCGGTGCGGTACATCCGCTCGCCATTGCCGCGCAACGGGTCGGGTACAAAGCGTTCGGCAGTCAACCCCGGGTTGGACAGGTAGCCACGGGTGATGCCGCTGCCGGCCAGGTACAACTCGGCACCGACCCCCACCGGCACAACGTTCAGTTGCAGGTCCAGCGCATAGCCGCGGGTGTCGTCCAGCGGGCGGCCGATATTCGCTCGCCCACCTGCGTCGCGGCGGGTCCAGGTCGAATAGGTGGTGTCCTCGGACGGCCCGTAGAGGTCATAGACACAGCTCACCTGGGTGCCCTGGTACAGGGCATCCACCAAGGGCTGCTTCAGGGGTTCGCCTGCCAGGTTGATGATGCGCACCCCAGGGCCGATGCTGCCCTCGCGCAACAGCGCGGCAATGGCCGACGGCACCGTGTTGATCAAGCGCACTTCGTCCCTGGCCGGCAATTCGGCAAGCTCCAGCGCATTGCGAGCAAGCACGATGAAGCCCCCAAGGCCGAGGGTGACGAACAGTTCCCACACCGAGAGATCGAAGCACACCGAGGTCGAGGCCAGCACACCCTGCAGGTCGTGCGGCGCATACACCCGGGCCGTCCAATGGCGCAACACTGCCACGTTACGGTGGCAGATCGCGACACCTTTGGGCCGCCCGGTCGAGCCGGACGTGTAGATGACATAGCCAAGGTTGTCCCCACGGGCACTGTCGGCCAGGTCGGACTCGTCAAGGTCACTCAGCCACTGTTCGCCAGCCTGCACCAGCAGCACCTGGGTGTGGGCCGGCACTGACAGGCGCTCGATCACGCCAGCCTGGCTGACCAGCACCGGGGCCTGGCTATTCTCCAGCATGTAGGCGATGCGCTCGGCCGGATAGTCCGGATCAAGCGGCACATAGGCGCCGCCAGCCTTGAGGATGGCCAGCAAGGTCACCACCAGTTCGGGAGAGCGCACCAACGCCACGCCGACTCGCACCTCCGGGCCGACACCCAGGCTGACCAGGTACCGCGCAAGGCGGTTAGCGCGGGCATTGAGCTGGCCGTAGGTCAGACGTTCATGGCCATGTACCAGCGCCAGGCGCTGAGGGTCACGCACCACCTGCGCCTCGACCGCACCGTGAATGGTTTCGTCGGGCGAGTAGTTGCAGACTTCACCCTGCCAGCTGTCCAGTTGCGCCTGCCGTACCTGAGCATCGAGTACCGGCAAGTCGGTGATTGCCTGCTGCGGATCCGCGACGATACCGCGCAGCAGCGTCAACCAGCTTTGCCCGAAGCGCTCGATGGTCGCAGGCTCGAACAGGTCGGTGGCATAGGTCAGTGCTGCACTCAGCCCAGCTTCGCTCTCAAAGGTGTCCAGCGTGAGGTCGAACTGCGCGGCATGAATCTCTACTGGCAGTGTTTCCAGGGTCAGGTCCGCCACCAGGGAATGGCGAGCATCCCCCTTGCCGACACGCTGATGGTTGTACATCACCTGGAACAGCGCGTTATGGCTCAGGCTGCGCTCCGGACGCAAGGCCTCGACCAGTTGCTCGAACGGCAGGTCCTGGTGGTTCTGCCCCTGCACCACGGTCTCGCGCACCTGCTGCAGGAAGTCGCAGAAGCGTGCGCGACTGTCCACCTGGCCACGCAGCACCTGGGTATTGGTGAAGAAGCCGATCAACCCTTCGGTTTCCACCCGGTTGCGGTTGGCAACCGGCACACCGACACGGATGTCGTCCTGGCCCGTGTACCGGTGCAGCAGCACCTGGTAGGCAGCCAGCAACAACATGAACAGGGTCACCCCCTGCTGACGCGATACTGCGTCCAGTGCCCGCGCCAGGTCGGTATCGAGCGACAGGCTCAGGCGCGCGCCGCGGTAGCTCTGCTGCGGCGGGCGGGCAAAGTCCAGCGGCAACTCCAGGGCATCGGGGTCGCCAGCCAATTGCGCGGTCCAGTATTGCAACTGACGCTCGCGCTCGCCTGCTTCCATCCAGCGCCGCTGCCAGACGGCGTAGTCGCTGTACTGCACCGGCAGCGCTGGCAAGCGGGGTTCGCGACGTTCGAGTGCAGCCCGATAGAACTCGATCAGGTCACCGAGCATGACTTTGATCGACCAGCCGTCCGAAATGATGTGGTGCATGACCACCACCAGCACGTGGTCGTCCTCGCCCTGACGCGCCACCCCGGCGCGCAGCAGCGGAGCCTGGGCCAGGTCGAAGGGCTGGCGGGTCAGGCGCTGCACAAAAGCGTCGAGCGCTTCGTCCGTGCACACCTCCAACTGCATCTGCACCTGCTCCAGCACTTCCTGCACGGGTGTTTCAGCGCTGTGCTTCAGGCATGTGCGAAGCACCCCATGGCGCCCGAGCAGCGCTGTGAAGCTGTGTTGCAGCGCCACCAGGTCGAGGTTGCCACGCAGGCGCAGCGTGAGCGGAATATGATAGGCATCACTGTGCGGTTCCAATTGCCAGAGGAACCACTGACGTTCCTGGGCGTAGGACAGCGGCAGCGCTTCGAGCTCGTCACTGAGCGCTGGAATCGGCAACTGCGCCGGCGAGATGCCTTCGGCCAGCATGGTCTGCAGGTAACGTGTTCGTTTATCCAGTGGCAGCGCGATGAACCGCCGCGCGATCCGTGCGGCAACTTGCTTGTCCATCACACTTCCTCCATTTCATCGAGCAGAGACTCGAGCCTGCTAAACCTGTCGCCAGTGTCCTGACGGTCTTCAACGTGCATCTGAGCCGCGAACTGCGCCAACACCGGGTACTGGAACAACGTCTGCGGCGTTGCCGCCACCCCAAGCTCCAGTTGCAGGCGGGAAACCACGCTGACGGCCAGCAGCGAGTGCCCGCCGAGTTCGAAGAAGTGATCAAACCGCCCCACCTGCTCTTGGCGCAGCACGTCCTGCCAGATGGCCGCGATGGCATGCTCCAGTTCGCCCTCCGGCGCCACATAGGCCTTCTGTGCCTGCGCCTGCGGGCTTGGCAGCTGGCGCCGGTCAAGCTTGCCGTTGGGGCTCAGCGGCAGCGCTTCGAGGAACAACCACTGCGCCGGCACCATGTACTCCGGCAGGCTGCGGGCCAGCTGCGCCTTGAGCGCGTCGGCCGTCGCCTCGCCCACCACGTAGGCCACCAGTTGCTGCTCCACCACCAGCACCGCCGCCTCGCGCACCTGCGCCTGCTCCAGCAGCCGGGCTTCGATTTCGCCCAGCTCGATGCGCAGCCCGCGCAGCTTCACCTGGTGGTCGATGCGCCCGCCGTACTCCAGCGTGCCGTCCGCGCGGTAGCGCGCCAGGTCGCCGGTGCGGTACATCCGCTCACCCGCCACGAACGGGTCCGCCGGGAAACGCTCGGCCGTCAGCCCCGGCCGGCGGTGGTAGCCACGCGCCAGGCCAGCGCCGGCCAGGTACAGCTCGCCCAGCACGCCCACCGGCACCGG
>NZ_JBIBEB010000020.1:0-129694 GCF_042902325.1 Pseudomonas sp. NPDC012596
GACGAGGCGAAAACCGCGTCCAAGCCTCAAATGTGTAAACCATGTCCCCGGTTTACTATGTAAACGATGTCTCCGGTCGTACACCCGCGAAAGGGACGGCGCAGGCACCACATCATCAAGAGTCCGGCTAAGCTGTCTATCTCACCCCGCACCGAGGTGTCGCGCATGACCCAGCACTGGCCTGCCGGCGAGATCGCCCGGATGATCCTCGATGGCTTCGACGACTACCGCGAGCATTTTCGCCGCATTACCCTTGGTGCCCGCGAACGCTTCGAGCAGGCGCGCTGGCAGGATATCCAGCGGGCGGCGGCCGCTCGGATCAACCTGTATGAACAGAAGGTCGGCGAGGTCAATGGCTGGCTGCGCGATGCGTTTGATGATGAAGTGCTGCTGGAGGTAGAGCAGTGGCCTTTGGTCAAAAGCGCCTACATACGCCTGATCGACCCACGGCTGGACGATGAGCTGTCCGAGACTTGGTACAACTCGTTGTTCTGCAGCCTGTTCAGCCATGACCAGATCAGCGACGGCTGCATGTTCATTCACACCACGCGGCCGTCGATGCGCAGCCACCAGCGCGCCGCGCAAACTTGCACCTATACCCCCGATGGCAGCCTCAAGGGCCTGTTGCGGGCTATCTTCAATGACTACCCATTTGCCTACGCTGACCTTGAAGGCGACGTGTCACGCCTTGAGGAGCAACTGAAGGGCTGCCTGCCGGACTGGGTGTGCAAGGACCCGGCGCTGGCCGTGGAGCTGTTCGTGCCGGTGCTGTACCGCAACAAGGGCGCCTACCTGGTTGGCCGGCTGTACAACAGTGATGAGCAATGGCCGCTGGTGATCCCGCTGTTGCACCGCGAAGGCCATGGTATCGAGGCCGATGCACTGATCACCGACGAGGCCGAGGTGTCGATCATCTTTTCCTTCACCCGCTCGTATTTCATGGTCGATGTGCCGGTGCCGGCGGAGTTCGTCAACTTTCTCAAACGCATCATCCCGGGCAAGCACATTGCCGAGCTGTATACGTCGATTGGTTTCTACAAACACGGCAAGTCGGAATTCTACCGGGCATTGATCAACCACCTGGCCAACCGCGACGACCGCTTCATCATGGCCCCCGGCGTGCGCGGCATGGTCATGAGCGTGTTCACCCTGCCGGGCTTCAACACCGTGTTCAAGATCATCAAGGACCGCTTCTCGCCGTCGAAGACGGTGGACCGCGCCACGGTGATCGACAAGTACCGCCTGGTGAAGAGCGTCGACCGGGTCGGGCGCATGGCCGATACCCAGGAGTTCGCCGATTTTCGCTTTCCCCTGGCCAAGTTCGAGCCTGAGTGCCTGGCCGAACTGCTGGAGGTGGCGCCGTCCACCGTGGCCCTGGAGGGCGACACGGTGCTGATCCGCCATTGCTGGACCGAACGGCGCATGATCCCGCTCAACCTTTACCTGGAGCAGGCCAGCGAAGCGCAAGTGCTGGAGGCGCTGGAGGATTACGGCCTGGCCATCAAGCAGTTGGCGGCGGCGAACATCTTCCCCGGCGATATGCTGCTGAAGAATTTCGGCGTTACCCGGCATGGCCGCGTAGTGTTCTACGACTATGACGAGATCAGCTACCTGACCGAGGTGAATTTCCGTCATATACCGCCGCCACGCTACCCCGAGGACGAGATGTCGGGCGAGCCGTGGTACTCGATCGGGCCACATGATGTGTTCCCAGAGGAGTTTCCGCCGTTTCTGTTTGCCGACATGGGCCAGCGGCGGCTGTTCAGTCGGTTGCATGGGGAGTTGTATGACGCGGATTACTGGAAAGGGCTGCAGGCGTCGATCCGCGAGGGCAAGGTGATCGATGTGTTCCCGTATCGGCGCAAGGCGCGCTGACTTTGTTGGGTCAATACCGGCCTCTTCGCGGGGCAAGCCCGCTCCCACGGGATCTCCTCAGTCTTTGGGGACAGTGGTTCTTCTGTGGGAGCGGGCTTGTCCCGCGAAGAGGCCGATACTGATTCCCATTTATCCCTTCAGGCACTTGAGCTCGCTGAAGTCCGTGCGCACCTTGGCCAGCCGCTCCTGCAGGTACTGCCGCTGTGCCGGGCTGCTTTGCTGCAGCAGGTCGATCAACAGGCTGCGGGTTTGCTGCTCGCTGTTCTGGAAGGCAACGCGGTATTGCGGCGTCCACAGGCTTTCCTTGCGCTGCAGCAGTTGCTCCAGGCGCGGCTCGAAGCTGGCATCGCCGCGCTGGTTCATGGCCAGTACCAGCTGTTGCTGCCAGTGCGCGCGGTTGGTGATCGACTGGCGGTTCTGGTCGCCTAGCGCCTGTGACCAGGCTTGCACGCGTTGGCGCTGGGCCGCGCTGAGTTCGCCGAACCAGGGCGTCAGGCGCTTTTCCATGCGTTCAGCGCGGCGGGCGATCTGTTTGGGCAGCGGGGTCTCGTCGTACTTCTTCTGCCGCTCGCTGATGTCGTCACGGAACGCCTCGCGCATTTGCGCCACCTGGGTATCACTCATGCCGCGCAGCAGCTCGGTGGCCGACGGGGTGATCGCTTCGGCGACGCGGCCAATCGCCTGGCGGGCCTCGAGCGTACGCTGCTGCAAGGCCTGGTCGGTCACCTGGCCTTCGGCGACCATGTCGCGCACGCGGTCCAGCCAGTCGAGGTAGCCGGGCAGTTGGGTCTTGCAGTGCCAGGCCAGCTGCTGCTTGAGCCGTTTGTCGAGCAGTGTCTTCTGCTCGCGGTTCATGGCCAGATAATCGCTGAGCGACCACGGCACCAGCCGGTCGAGGTTGCGGTAGGCCAGGTCCATGCGGTTGCAGGCCACCAGGGCCAGGGCGAATGCACTGGCGATGAGCAGGGCTTTGGACAGGCGTAGAGGCATGTGCAGGTCCTTGCAGTGGCTGGCCACTCGGTAGACGCAAGGGCACCCCGAGGGTTCCGCCGAATCAGCGGTCGGGCGGCGCGCTGGCTTCAGGTGTAGAATAGCCGCCTTGTCTTGAGGAACATCGGAAATGGCTCTGCTTGGGCGTTACAACAGTTTGCAAATCGTGAAACACGTGGAGTTCGGCCTTTACCTGGACGGCGGCCCCGACGGCGAGATCCTGCTGCCCGGGCGATACATCCCGAAAAATGCCGAAACCGAGGTCGACGACTGGCTTAACGTGTTCATCTACCTGGACAGCGAAGACCAGCTGATCGCCACCACCGAAAAACCCAAGGTGCAGGTGGGCGAGTTCGCCAGCCTCAAGGTCAAGGACATCAACGGTGCGGGTATCTTCCTCGACTGGGGTTTGTCCAAGGACCTGCTGATGCCTTACTCGGAAGAGGCGCGGCCGCTGAAAATCGGCGATTACTGCGTGGTGCACGTCTATCTCGACAAACGCACCCGGCGCATCACCGCCACCTCACGCCTGGACCGTTACCTGGACCGCACCCCGGCCGACTATCAGGTGGGCCAGCCGGTCGAACTGCTGGTGGCCGGCGAGACGCCGATGGGCTTCAAGGCGATCATCAACAACCGCCACTGGGGCCTGATCCACAAGAACGAAATCTTCAAGTTCATGCGTTCGGGCATGCATGAGAAGGGCTATATCAAGGAAGTGCGCCACGACGGCAAGATCGCACTGAGCCTGCAACCGGTTGGCCAGGCGCTGGCCGAGGGGCTGCATGAGCAGATCATGCAACGCCTGGAAGCCGAAGGCGGGGTGTTGCCGGTGTGCGACAAGAGCGACCCGGAAGTGATCAGCCGCATGTTCAACGTCAGCAAGGGCAACTTCAAGAAGGCCATTGGCGCGTTGTTCAAGCAGGGCCGCATCGTCATCCATGACGACCGCATCGAGCGCGCCTGAAGTCAGGCCTGCACGAAGGTGCTGAAATCCAGCTGCTCGCCGCCTGGGCGGGTGTCGCGCAGCAGCGAGTCGCGGTCGGCGCTCAGCGCCAGGCTGATGGTCGAGCGGCGCTTGCCGGCATTGCGCACTTCCATCTGCTCCTGATGGGCCTTGATGAAGTTGGTCGGCACCTTGAGGTGCTGCAGCTCATCAGTCTCGGGGGTGTGCAGCAGCAGGTTGACCCAGTCGGGCTGGCCTTTGCGCAGCAGCGCCACCGGCACCTCGAACCACCACAGGTTGCGTTTGCGGTCGAGGATGGCGAACAGGGTGTTGGCACTGGTGAGCACCGGCTTGGTCAGTGCTTCGTTGCGCCGGGCGATGGCGGCGGGTTTGTCGAGTTTCATGCAGGTTCCTGCGGTGTGACGCTATAAAGGCCTGCATTGTGAGGGGTGGCACGAAGCGGGGCAAGGTTTCCCCCCCCCGCTTTGTCCGGCCCGGCCTCTTCGCGGGGCAAGCCCGCTCCCACAGGTACACTGCAAACCCCAATGATGTCACTGCCCTGCGGGAGCGGGCTTGTCCCGCGAAGAGGGCGGTTGCTTCATCGGCGAACCGGCGGGCTCAGCTCGGAAGTCGCGCCGTCTGCGGTAGTCACAGTAGCCGTGAAGCTGCGCATCCCTCCGGCATTCTCCAGCGCCTGTGCAAACCGCGCCTGCCCATTGGCATCGCTGTTCACCAGCACTTCCCCCAGATACTGCTCCGCTTCAGTCCCCTCAGCGTTGGCATTACCAAACACCTCGATCCGCAACAGGCTCGACGCGGGCCCATGCACTTCGCCGCGCAGCACGTTGCCGTTCAGCCCCAGCAGCCGTGGTGCCTGCTGGTTATGGTTGGGCAGCGGCTGGCACGGTTTGGGTTCGCCCTTGGCATCGCAGATGATCACCTGGTCCTTTTTCGGCAGGTCCGCACCTACCCCGCGCGAGCCCACGTACAGCGCATGGGCCTGGGCCGGCACACCGAACACGATGGCACCGGTGCGTTGATCCGGCACGCACGAGCCACCGGCTTCGCAGCGGCGGATATCCTGGCTGTTGCCCCAGATGCGGTTGCCGGTCAGGCGCGTGGTGGTGACGTCCGGCTCCGGCCGCAGGGCCACGCCGATGCGGTTGCCGTGGATCAGGTTGCCGTCGAGGATGTTGCCCTCGCCGGTGACGCTGACGCCAATCGAATTGCCGCTGAAGGTGTTGGCGCCCAGGTAATTGCGCTTGCCCCAGTTGATCTGCAGGCCGTCGGAGTAGTTCTCGAAGCGGTTGCGCACCACGTTGTTGTCGTTACCCAGCAGAATCTCGATACCCTGGGACGGCTCCGGGTTGGCGGCCGTGGAGCGGAACAGGTTGTCGGCCACCAGGTTGAACGCCGCGCCGCGGGTGAGTTCCAGGCCATCGCCGTTGTCGATCAGCTGGTTGCGCAGCACTTTGTTGTTGTTGGTGGTGGCGGTCGGGTTGCCGGCCCCGTCATCGCCAGTCAGCATGATGCCGGCCCCGCCTTTGTTGGCGACGACGCGGTTGTCTTCGATGACGTTGTTGCTGGCGCGGTTGACCAGGATGCCGATGCAGAAGTTGCGCACTTCCAGGCCGCTCAGGTGCACACCTTGGGTGTCGCGCAATACCAGGCCGGGGTTGGTGGTGGTGCGCACGTTGGTGCCGAACTGGCCGGGCAGGGCGCCGGGGCAGGTGCGCACGCCCTGGTCCTTGATGTAGCCGGAGCCGTCGATGGCGATGTATTGGCCGTCGCGCGCCCAGGACAGGCCTGTGATTCGCACCGGGCCCTTGATTTCCGGCAGCGCGCGGGTCGGGCGGATGACGTACGGCGCCTGGCCAACCGCGGCGATATCGATGCGGTAGTGGCCGGGGTTCTTGTTGCTGGTTTCGATCGCCCAGCGCAAGGTGCCGGGTTGGTCATCATCGCTGTAGCGGTCGACCTTCAAGGTTTCGGTGGCCGGAGCGGCGGCCAGGGCAGGCAGCGGCAGCAGTGGCAGCAAGGCTGCGAGCAGAGGCATCAAACGCATGGTGCGGGTTTCCGTAAGCTGTTGTTTTTATAAGCTGGCAACCGGCGTCGGGTTGCTGTTTGCAGGCGATTCTAGGGGAGCCAGACGGCATTGCGCAGAGGTACGCTGCCGATTCGGTGCGGTATTCGCCCGCAGATTTACCGCTCGGCTTGAGATTGAAAAAATGTTTGAAACTCCTGGCCAAGGCGGCCGGTCCACCTTTTGTCGACACGGATTACGTGTCTCCATTTGCAGGAGATTTGCCATGAGCGGCACTAAAGACAAAGCGAAAGGCCTGGCCAACGAAGCGGTCGGCAACATCAAGCAGGGCGTGGGTAAAGTTACCGACAACGACAAACTGCGTGCAGAGGGCAAAGCCCAGGAACTCAAGGGCGAGGCGCAGCAAGTGAAGGGTGACGTCAAGGATGCTGTGAAGAAGCCTTGATTCTGAAGTGACCGTACCGGCCTCTTCGTTGCAGGGGCGACCTTCGTGTTGCGACACGTAGCCGCCGCTGCAACGAATGCTGGGTAGCTATTTTCTTGTATTGAGGCAGGGAGCAGCACGGCAGCCGCGTGGTCTATTAGACTTCCCTGTTGTACTGATCAAGCGGCGAAAGGAGACGCTATGATTTTTCCCGACCTGGGTGGCCTGCCTTTGCACCGCGTACTGGTGCGTACCGTCACGGAATTTCTCGATGACGAGATGTCCACCTATGCCTCGGCGCTGGCCTACCAGATGCTGTTTTCGTTGTTCCCCTTCCTGCTCTTCCTCATAGCCCTGATCGGCTTCTTGCATTTGCCCGATTTCTTCTCGTGGCTGCGCCTGCAGTCAGAGCTGGTGCTGCCGCCCCAGGCGCTGGAACAGGTGAACCCGGTAATTGACCAGTTGCAGCAGTCCAAAGGCGGATTGCTGTCGGTGGGTATCGTCATCGCCCTGTGGACGGCTTCTGCGGGTGTGCGCCTGATGATGAGCGCAATGAACGCCGCCTACGACGTGCCTGAAGGGCGCCCTGTATGGAAGCGCATTCCACTGTCGATCTTCTACACCATTGGTATCGCCGGCATGTTGCTGGTGGCGGCTGCGCTGATGGTGCTGGGGCCGCAGGTGATGGAGTGGATCGCCGCGCAGATCGGCATGCAGGAGGTCATCGTTACGGTGTGGACCATCCTGCGTTGGCCGGCGATCATCATCCTGATGATGGTGGCGGTGGCGCTGATCTATTACGTGATGCCCGACGTAAAGCAGAAGTTTCGCTTCATTACGCCCGGCTCGGTGCTGGCAGTGGTGGTGTGGATCGTCGCCTCGCTGGGCTTCGCTTATTATGTGAAGACCTTTGCCGACTACAACGCCATGTATGGCAGTATCGGTGCGATCATCGTGCTGTTGCTGTACTTCTACATCTCCGCTGCCGTGCTGTTGCTAGGGGCGGAAATGAATGCAGTGATCGAACACATGTCAGCTGAAGGCAAGGACCCCGGTGAGAAGGATTTCGCGGGTGAAAAACCCAAGGAAACCATCACCGTGCTTGGCCATGAACACCCGGCCGAGCCGCAAACCACCGAGCCGAACCCGCGATGATTCGTGACATTTTAAAGATGGGCGACGAGCGCCTGCTGCGCATCGCCCCGCCAGTGCCCGAGCACCTGATTGGCAGTGCCGAGCTGCGGCAGTTGATCGACGACATGTTCGAAACCATGCGCCATGTCGGCGGCGTCGGCCTGGCCGCGCCGCAGATCGGCATTGACCTGCAGCTGGTAATTTTCGGTTTCGAGCGCAGCGAGCGCTACCCGGATGCCGAGGCAGTGCCGCAGACCATCCTGCTCAACCCGGTGATCACCCCGCTGTCGACCGAGGTAGAGGACGGTTGGGAAGGCTGCCTGTCGGTACCGGGCCTGCGCGGTGTGGTGCCACGTTACAAGCACATTCGGTATGAAGGGCTCGACCCGCAGGGCAACCCGATCGACCGGGTTGCCGATGGCTTCCACGCGCGGGTCGTGCAGCACGAGTGCGACCACCTGGTCGGGCGGCTGTACCCTTCGCGCATCCAGGATTTTGCCAAGTTCGGTTATACCGAAGTGCTGTTCCCAGGTTTGGACGCCAGCGACGACTGACCGCGCGCCATGGCCATCAGGCGTTTGCTGCGCTGGTAGCGCACCAGGCGTGAGGCCAGGGCTTCGGGCAGGCTGCACGCAGGGGTAAAGCCCAGGCGGCGGTAAAAATGCGCAAGGTCCGGGTGGCAGAACAGCCAGGTGCAGCCATCGGCCTGGGCCAATGCTGCTTCTACCAGCTGCGCGGCCACGCCCTGGTTGCGCCATTTTGGCGCTACGAGCAGGCCGGTGAGCCAGTGGCCATCGGTAACCGGGCTCAGGCTCAAGCCGGCAATGATTGCGTCACGGCGGGCTACCCACAGCTCACCATCATTGGCCGCGCGCATGCGCGAGCCGTGCTGTTTGTAAAAATGATTTAACAATCTTCGTTCGAAGTCGGTCAGTGGAGTGCAGAGTAGGGCGGTCATAGGTTTCCAGTCGCCGGCGGCTCTAGCCCAATGTTTTCAGGCCTTCAGACCGCTTCGCTTTGTCGCAGATTGTTGCAAAGGCTGCAAGGGTGAATGTCCGAGTTCGGGGTTCAACTATTGCAGGCCGGGAGTAGAATTTCACCTATCCCCCCTGGCAGTACGACGAAGCGGGATCGGTACTTCGTGTCATCTTCGCAGTTGATGACAACTTCTCCGCGCCATTGACGGCATATGAAGTCAATCGATCAGCTTGATTGCTTTAAAGGCCAAACATCCATGAAACCATTACTGATTCTTGCACTGGTCGGTGTGTCCTCGTTCGCCCTTGCCGATGAGGCCAGACCCGTCTCCAGCGAGCCTGTGGCCCAGCAGTATGACTACAGCATGAACCTGGACATCAAACGGGTGATCAACCTGTCGACCATCCCCAATGTCTGCGAGGTGGTGCCTGCGACCATGACCTATGAAGACCATCAGGGCCAGGTGCACACCATTCAGTACCGCGCCATGGGCGAAGGTTGCCAGCAGGGTTGATAGCCCACCGTCAGCGGCCTCTTCGCGTCGAGCCGTCGCGAAGAAGCTGCTTTCGTCTTCCTCTTTCATTGCTCCAACAGCACCTGGTTTACTACCTCCAGGCCCCGTTTCAGTTGCGCCCGGCTAGCTGCCGCCGACAGGCTGATGCGCACCGCCTGCACCTGCGACGCGCCAATGGCGAACACACTGGCCGGGACGACTTCCACACCCTGCTCGCGGCATTGCCTTACAACTTTCTCCGCACCTTGCGGCGTGGCCAGCCACGCATGGGGGGAAGCCTGGGCCGTGTTCTGCAGCCGCTCGCCGAGCAGCCTTCGCGTCAGGCGCCAGCGCTCGGAAGTCTCCTTGCGCTGCCAGGCCAGTCGCCGCGCTGCTGTGCCGTCTTCGATCCACTGACAGGCGATATGCAGGTTCAGCGGCGACACTGACCAGTGGCTGGCCTGGGCGTGCGGATCGACCTGCGCCAGTACCGTTGGGGTAGCCACCACCCACCCCAGGCGCAGCCCTGCCGCCACTGTCTTGGACAGACTGCTGATAAAAATCCCTTGATTGCCCAGCAGCGAGTACAGCGGCCGGCTGTCGCTGAGCGCGCCATACACATCATCTTCGATTACCAGCAAGCCCAGGCGTCGGACGACCTCGGCAATCGCCTCGCGGCGACCATCATCCATGCAGGCGCCCGTGGGGTTGTGCAGGGTGGGTGTGGTGACCAGCACGCGGGCACCGCTGGCGCGCGCGACCCGGTCCAGGTCATCGGGCCGCAGGCCTTGGTTGTCCAGTGCCACGCCATGCACGGGCAGACGCAGTTGCCGGCAGGCCGCCTTGATGCCTGGTGCGCTCAGGGCTTCGAGCATGACCGGCTCACCCGCCTGGCAGAATGACTGCAGCACCAGTGCCAGCGCCTGCTGGGCACCGCCACACAGCAGCAGCTCGTCCGCCGACAGGGTGAGGCCGCGGTTGGCCAACCAGTGCGCGCCGCGGATTCGCCCCAACAGCAACTGCTCGGGGCCCAGGTAATGATCGAGCAAGCCGCTATCGGGGCGTTGCAGCAGGCTGCGTAAACTGTCGTGCAGATCGAGATTGTGCGGGTCGGCCACCGGTACGTTGGTCGACAGGTCGATCAGCGGCTGTTGCCCATGGTGTTCCTTGATGCGGAACAGGGTTGCTTCCTTGCTGCCCGCCAGCACGTAGGTGCCGCGGCCCACTTCGCCAGCCACCAGGTGCCGAGCGGCAGCTTCGCGGTAGGCCTGCTGGGTGGTACTAGGGTTAAGCCCCAGTTTCCAGGCCAGCCGCCGTTGCGGTGGCAGGCGGTCACCGACCTTGAGCGTGCCGTTTTCGATGGCGCCTGCAATCGCATCGACCAAGGCGAGGTAGCGGGGTTGATCATCATCGACCAGCTGCGGGATCCACACAAAATTGCTACCCATGCAATATAAGGTTGTACCCATACAATGCCCGGCGCTTAGGATCGGATCAACCACATACCGAAGAGGGATGATCGCCATGTTCGACCTTGCAGCCTTGCGCGAAGCCGCCGATTACGTTCACCAGCATGTACCCGCTACCCCACAGCACGCCTGGCCTTTGCTGGCCCAGCGGCTGGGCTGCCAGGTGTGGGTGAAGCACGAGAACCACGCGCCCACCGGCGCATTCAAGGTGCGCGGCGGGTTGGTCTATGTGCGTTCGCTGCTGGCAGGTGGCGAGCCACCCCGCGGGCTGGTGACCGCGACCCGTGGCAATCATGGGCAGAGCATGGCCCTGGCCGCACGCCAGGCTGGCATCCCGCTGGTCATCGTGGTGCCTGAGGGCAACTCCAGGGAGAAAAACGCCGCCATGCGTGCACTCGGTGCCGAGCTGGTGGAGCACGGTGTCGACTTTGACGTGGCCCGCGAGGAGGCGGCCCGGCTGGCAGACGAACTGGGGTATGCCATGGTGCCGTCGTTCCACCCGGAACTGGTGCGCGGCGTGGCCACCTATGCCCTGGAACTGTTCGAAGCCGTGCGCGACCTGGACTGCGTGTACGTGCCGATCGGCATGGGGTCGGGCATCTGCGGGCTGATCCAGGCCCGCAACCTGCTGGGGCTGAAGACCGAAATCGTGGGAGTGGTGTCCAGCGCGGCCGATGCCTATGCGCAAAGCTTCGAGCAGGGCCGTATCGTCACCACCGCCACCGCCGATACTTTCGCCGATGGCATGGCCTGCCGCGTACCGCACCCGCAGGCTTTTGCGCTGGTGCGTGAGCATGCCGCGCGCATCGTACGGGTCACCGACAACGAAGTCGCCGAGGCCATGCGGGTGTATCACGAGGCAACGCACAACACTGCCGAAGGGGCGGGCGCTGCTGCGCTGGCAGCGCTGATGCAGGAGCGCGGGCGGCAAGCGGGCAAGCGGGTGGCTGTGGTGCTCAGTGGCGCGAATGTGGACAGGGCGCGTTATGCGCAGGTTCTGATGAGCGATGAAAAATCCTGAATGAATATCGAGGAATAAGTGCTATCTTAATTTGATAGCATTTTTCGATGAACACTCGATACCGAAAGATTCTCGACGCTATCTCCAGGTCGCCAACCACGTCGTCATTGGCTTTTTCCGAGATTGAAGCACTGGTGCTTCATCTCGGAGGGCAAGTGCTGGAGCGGCAAGGCTCCAGGGTCAAGCTGGTGCTTGGGGACCAATGCTGGAGATGTCATCGCCCCCATCCAGGCAAGGAAGCCAGGCGGTATCAGATTGAAGAGGCCCGCGAATTCTTGCTGCGGGCAGGAGTCAGCCTATGAGTTGCATGCGCTACAAGGGCTATGCCGCCCGAATTGAATACGATGAGCGTGACGATATTTTTGTCGGCCGCGTGCTTGGCATGCGTGACATCATCAGTTTTCACGCAAGTTCCGTCCCCGAACTGCACGAAGCCTTCAGCGAAGCGCTTGAAGACTATCTTGCCGATTGCGCAGAGCAGGGCATCACTCCCGAAAAGCCGGCGTCGGGTAAGGTCATGCTGCGTATCCGGCCTGAAGTCCACGCTGCTGCCAGCATCGCCGCCCGAGCTGCCGGCAAGAGCTTGAACCAGTGGGCGGATGAGGTGTTCGAGCAGGCGGCTTTCGCCTGACCGAACACTTCTTCTTCCAATCCCGCATTTACTCGTGGCAGGCTCTACGGCGGTTAATTGGCCGGTCATCGAGTACTCAATGCCTTTCTCCAACGGTTTTCTCCTCAGCCTGTCCCTGTGCCTCGATATCGGCATTGCCAATATCGCCATGATCACCCTCGCCATGCAGCGCGGCTTTATGCAAGGCTTCTGGCTTGGCCTGGGCACGTGTGTCGGCGACCTGGTCTACGCCATCGCGGCGCTGGCCGGCATGACCGTGCTGCTGCAGTTCGAAAGCGTGCGCTGGGCGTTATGGCTGGGCGGCTCGGCGCTGCTGGTGTGGTTCGCGCTGAAGATGCTGTTGGCGGCGTGGCGTGGCGGGCACATGGAAGCGCGCAGTGAGGTGGTGGTGGAATCGGCCTGGCGCGAATTCTTGCGCGGCATCTTCCTGGCCATGTCGTCACCCACCGCCATTTTGTGGTTCGCCGCTGTCGGCGGTGTACTGATTTCCCGCTCGGGCGGTGGCAGCCTGCTCGATGCCGGGTTGTTCCTGAGCGGCTTTTTCGTCGCCGGCCTGGTCTGGTGCATGAGTATTTGCGGCATTGCCAGCCATGGCGGGCGCTTGCTTGGGGACCGCCTGCTGACCTGGTCGTACCTGCTGTCGGCCGCGATTTTCTGCTATTTCGCGGTGTATGTGATCGTTTCGGGCTACCGTGAATTCATCCTGGTGAGCCCGGCGCCGTAGGCAGGTGGGCCGGGGGAGGACGGCCACCGTCTGTCGACCGTTGTGAGCGTTGTGTCGATTCCCCGCCACCCCGTTCGACCAGTGTCGAAAGCGCCGCAAACCCGGCGCCCCTCAGCACTCGGGAGAACACCCATGAACACTAAAGCCGAAAGCGAAATCCGCCAGTTGATCGACCGCTGGATGCAAGCCGTGCGCGACCGCGATATCCCGGCCATCGTCGCGCCCTATGCCGACGATATCGTCGCCTTCGACGCCATCAAGGAACTCCAATTCAAGGGCAAGGCGGTGTACCAGGCACATTGGGAAATGTGCATGAACATGTGCACCGGCCCGATGATCTTCGAACAGGCCGAACTGACGGTGCACGCCGATGGCGACCTGGGCCTGGCCCACTGGCTCAACCGTTGCGGCCCGTCGGACGACGAGAGCCAGTGCGGTTTCATGCGCGCCACCGTGGCCTATCGCAGGTCAGGCGGCCAGTGGCAGGTGATCCACGAGCACTGGTCGGCGCCGTTCGACATGGAAACCCAGAAAGCACTGTTCGATCTCAAGCCCTGATCGGCTATCGCCAAACGCACTTTGCCAACGCCGTGGAGACGACCATGAAATACCTGTGCCTGGTCTATTGTGACGAAGGGCTGCTGCACAGCCTGCCCGACAGCCCTGAAGACGCCGAATGCATGGCCTACGCCGAAGCGCTGCAGGGTGCCGGGCGCATGCTCGCCGCCGAGGCGCTCAAACCGGTGCAAACCGCTACCACGGTGCGTGTACGCGGTGGCCACATGAGCCTGACCGATGGCCCGTTCGCCGAAACCAAGGAGCAATTGGCGGGCTTTTACCTGGTCGATGCCCGCGACCTCAACGAAGCGCTGAACATCGCCAAGGGTATCCCCGCCGCACGGGTCGGCAGCGTTGAAGTACGGCCGGTGCGCGAACTGCAACCCTGACTGCAACGGAGAACATCAACAATGAGCCTTGCCCAACCTGCGCAAGCGCAGCACGAGTTGTCCATCAGCCGCCTGATCGACGCCCCGCCCCCCAAGGTGTTCCGCGCCTGGGCCGAGCCCGAGTGGCTGATGCAATGGTGGGGGCCGCATGGCATGACCACCCCGGAATGCGAAATGCAACTGTGGGTCGGCGGCCTGTTTCGTACCCTGATGCGTGCGCCCGACGGTACCGAATATCCAACACAGGGCGTGTTCCTGGAGATCGCCGCGCCGCGCCGGCTGGTGTTCACCGACGCCTTCGGGCCCGGCTGGGTACCCTCGGCCAAGGCCTTCATGACCGCGGTAGTGACCTTTGACGAGGAGCAGGGCAAGACCCGCTACACCGCCCGCGCCTGGCACTGGAGCGCCGCCGACAGCCGGGCCCATGAGGAAATGGGCTTTCACCAGGGCTGGGGAGAGAGCCTTGACCGCCTGGTGGAGGTGGTGACCCAGCGGATGCCAGACTAATGACGACGCTGGAGCAGGTGCGCGCCGAGGTCGAGGCGGTGTACCGCCGTGATTCGCGGCGCATCCTGGCCACGCTGATCCGCCTGCTGGGGGATTTCGACCTGGCTGAGGAGGCCATGCACGATGCCTTCTTCATCGCTGTGGAGCGTTGGCAGCTCGAAGGTATCCCCGACAAACCACGCGCCTGGCTGGTGTCGACCGGCCGTTTCAAGGCTATCGACGCGTTGCGCCGGCGTGCGCGTTTCAACCGCTCGCAGGCGGACCTGATCATGCTCATCGAAGGCCAGGGGCAAGACCCCAGTGAAGAAGAACTGCTGGCCGATGACCGCCTGCGGCTGATTTTCACCTGCTGCCACCCGGCCCTGGCGGCGGATGCCCAAGTGCCGCTGACCCTGCGCGAAGTCTGTGACCTGACCACCGAGCAGATCGCCCGTGCTTTTCTGCAGAGCCCAGCGACCATCGCGCAGCGCATCGTCCGCGCCAAGGCGAAGATCCGCGATGCGCGCATCCCCTATCAGGTACCGGAGCTGCATGAGTTGCCTGAACGGCTGGAAAGCGTGCTGCGGGTCATCTACCTGGTGTTCAACGAAGGGTATTCGGCGTCTGCGGGCGAGGCGTTGTTGCAACAGGCATTGAGCGATGAGGCGATCCGCCTTGGACGCTTGCTGGTGCAATTGTTGCCAGACCCGGAAGCCGTCGGCTTGTTGGCATTGATGCTGTTGCAGGCGTCGCGCCAGCGTGCCCGCAGCGATGTGGAAGGCAACCTGGTGCTGCTCGACCAGCAGGATCGCAGCCTGTGGGACCGTGCGCAGATCAGCGAGGGCTGCGAGCTGGTGCGGCTGGCGTTGGGCAGTCGGGCGTTTGGTGCTTACACGTTGCAGGCAGCGATCGCGGCGGTGCATGCCGAGGCGGCCACGGCAGAGGATACGGACTGGGCTGAAATTGTCGGGCTGTACGATGTGCTGCAGCGGCATTGGCCGTCGGCGGTGGTGGCATTGAATCGAGCGGTGGCGCTGGCCAGGCGGGATGGGGCGCAGGCGGGGCTGGCGGAGGTTGAGGCGATTCTGGCAGCGGGCGAGTTGCGCGACTATCACTTGGCGCACGCGGCGCGGGCTGAACTGCATCAGCAGTTGGGGAATCTCGAAGAGGCGCGCAAGGCTTGGCAGCAGGCGTTGGCGCTGACCCAACAGGCGCCAGAGCGGCGGCATATAGAAAAACGCATACAGGCTTTGGAATAAGTCGCTGGTACTGGCCCTATCGCCGGCAAGCCTGCTCCCACAGGTACCCCGTTGCTCTCAAGCTGGGTGGGAGCCGGCTTGCCGCCGACAGGGCCAGTGCTGGCGGAATGCGTCAGCTGGCCACGAAGTTCGGCGGCGACACCAGCTCGACGGTCTGCTGCTTGCGCGGCGCCAGGATCTCGGCTTCACCCTCGACCACCAGCTCATCGTTCTGGTTGTACACATTGGTGGCGATGCGCACCTTGAACTTGGGCAGTTTCTCGAGGATTTCCAGGCGCACGGTCAGCGTGTCGCCGATCTTCACCGGCTTCTGGAAGCTCATCTTCTGGCCCAGGTAGATGGTGCCAGGGCCAGGCAGGGTGCAGGCGACCGCAGCGCTGATCAGCGCGCCGCTGAACATGCCATGGGCGATGCGCTCGCGGAACATGCTCTTGGCGGCGAATTCGGCATCCAGGTGCACCGGGTTGTGGTCACCGGACATCGCGGCGAACAACTGGATGTCGCGCTCTTCAACAGACTTTTCGTAACTGGCTTTCTGGCCGACTTCGAGGGCTTCGTAAGGTGTGTTGGTGACCTGGGTCATTGGCGTTTCCTTGATAGGCGGACAAGGCCGATATCATTCACTGCGGGCAGGGCGGCCAAGGGTCAGCGCCTGCTCCAGCCACGCGAGAATATCGGCGGTGACCTCGTCCCGATTGAGTTCGTTGAGCACTTCGTGCCGCGCCTCAGGATAGACGCGCAGCTGTACATGTCGATTGCCGGTCGCGCGCAGGGCGTCGGCCAGATGGGTGAGACGCTTGCCGGCACTCACCGGATCACATTCGCCGCCAATTACCAGCAAAGGCAGGTTCGGGTCGATCTGCGCCAGGTTCCTTTTCTGGCTGATCTGCGCCAGCCCGTGAAGCAGGTCGAGCCATAGCTGGTTGCTGCAGCGAAAGCCGCACAACGGGTCGCTGACGTACTTGTCCACCTCTTCAGGGCTGCGGCTGAGCCAGTCGAAGGCGGTGCGGTTGGGTTTGAACGCCTTGTTGAACGAGCCGAACGACAGCCACTCGATCAGCGCGCTTTTGCCCTGGGGGCCTTGGCGCCAGGCTTCCAGCCGGGCAACCAGGCGTGCCGTGCGGTAAAGCGCCGCGGGCTGGAAGTTGGAGCCGCTGAGGATCGCGCCGTGCAGGCTGGCGCTGTGGTGCATCAGGTAGGCTTGGGCGATGTAGCTGCCCATGCTGTGGCCGAACAGAAACAGCGGCGTGCAGGGGTACTGCTGGCCGATGTGCTGGGCCAGCACGCCGAGGTCATTGACCACGGCATTCCAGCCATGTTGCCGGGCAAACAGGCCGAGGCTGCCCAGTTCGGCGGTGCGGCCGTGGCCGCGCAGGTCTGGGGCCAGCAGGGCGTAGCCAGCAGCGCTCAGGGCCTGGCCCAGGTGCTGGTAGCGCCCTGCATGTTCGGCCATGCCGTGCGCCAGCAGCACCACGGCCTTGACCGGCGTGGCCGGCAACCATTGGTGCACATACAGGCTGCAGTGCTCGCTGGCGGGCAGCCAGAAGGCGTCATGTGGCATGGCGGATCCTTTGCTCTCAGGGCTATGCGCTCAGTGTATGCACAAGCGCCCGGATTGCAGGAAGGGCACAAATAAGATTCACAATGTTAATGGCGGCACTTGGCGTATATGCCACCTGGGGCTTACCTGCTAACGTCGGTGCAACGCCTTTTTGCCATCAGGCAAAGGGATTACAGGCTCAGAGCGGGTTTAGGCAGAGGAACAATAATAAATGCAAGCCGACTTCTGGAATGACAAACGCCCGGCGGGCGTACCTTCCACCATCGACATTCATGCGTACACCTCGGTTGTCGAGGTATTCGAGCGCTCCTGCAAGCGCTTCGCCGATCGCCCGGCGTTCAGCAACCTGGGCAGGACCCTGACCTACGCCGAGCTCGACCGCCTTTCCGCAGCCTTTGCTGCCTGGCTGCAACAGCATACCGGCCTGGTGCCGGGCGACCGCATTGCCGTGCAGATGCCCAACGTGCTGCAGTACCCGATAGCCGTGTTCGGCGCCTTGCGTGCCGGCCTGATCGTGGTCAACACCAACCCGCTGTATACCGAGCGCGAGATGCGCCACCAGTTCAAGGATTCAGGTGCCCGTGCCCTGGTGTACCTGAACATGTTCGGCAAGCGCGTGCAGGAGGTGCTGCCCGATACCAGCATCGAGTACCTGATCGAGGCGAAGATGGGCGACCTGCTGCCTACCGCCAAGGGCTGGCTGATCAACACCGTGGTCGACAAGGTGAAAAAGATGGTGCCGGCCTATCACCTGCCGCAGGCCATCGCGTTCAAGCAGGTACTGCGCGACGGCCGGGCGTTGAGCCACAAGCCGGTCGCGCTCAGCCTCGACGACATCGCCGTGCTGCAGTACACCGGCGGCACCACGGGCCTGGCCAAGGGCGCCATGCTGACCCACGGCAACCTGGTGGCCAACATGCTGCAGGTGCTTGCGTGCTTCTCGCAGCATGGCCCGGACGGGCAGAAGCTGATCAAGGAAGGCCAGGAGGTCATGATCGCGCCGCTGCCGCTGTACCACATCTATGCCTTCACCGCGAACTGCATGTGCATGATGGTCACGGGCAACCACAACGTGCTGATCACCAACCCGCGTGATATCCCCGCCTTCATCAAGGAGTTGGGCAAGTGGAGGTTCTCGGCGTTGCTGGGGTTGAACACGCTGTTCGTGGCACTGATGGATCACCCAGGCTTCCGCCAGCTGGACTTCTCTGCGCTCAAGGTCACCAACTCTGGCGGTACGGCACTGGTCAAGGCCACCGCCGAACGCTGGGAAAGCCTCACGGGTTGCCGCATCGTCGAAGGTTACGGGCTGACCGAAACCTCGCCGGTCGCCAGCACCAACCCTTACGGCCAGTTGGCGCGGCTTGGCACGGTGGGCATACCGGTCGCCGATACCGCATTCAAGGTCATCGACGATGACGGCAACGAGCTGCCGCTGGGCGAGCGGGGCGAGCTGTGCATCAAAGGGCCGCAGGTGATGAAGGGCTACTGGCAGCAACCCGAAGCCACCGCCCAGTGCCTGGATGCGCAGGGCTGGTTCAAGACCGGTGATATTGCCGTGATCGACCCTGACGGCTTCACCCGTATCGTTGACCGCAAGAAGGACATGATCATCGTCTCGGGTTTCAACGTATACCCCAACGAAATCGAAGACGTGATCATGGGGCACCCGCAGGTGGCCAACTGCGCTGCCATCGGCGTGCCGGACGAGCGTTCGGGCGAGGCGGTGAAGTTGTTCGTGGTAGCGCGCGAGGGCGGGCTGAGCGTCGATGAGCTCAAGGCTTATTGCAAGGCCAATTTCACCGGCTACAAGGTGCCCAAGCACATCGTGCTGCGCGAGTCGTTGCCGATGACGCCGGTGGGCAAGATCCTGCGGCGCGAGTTGCGCGATATCGCGTAAGCCAGCTTCCTGCTCCAAGCTGCGAGTAAAGTTGCGCGCGTCGCTCTAACTCGCAGCTTGCAGCTCGAATCTCGAAGCTTTAAGTTAAATACTCTAAAAATGACTTGTATTGTTCATTGAGTCATTTTTATGACCGCAAGGCCTGGTTTGGCCTCTAGGCGACCCTCGGCAAAGCTGTTACGCTCGGCCCGCTTTCAGATGTTTCGGTTTGCAACGAACCGCCATCTCATATCAATAATAAACGCATCGACGCGTGAATCGAACTTCGCTGTTGCTGAAGGAGTGGGCTTCCATGATCGACCATTTTTGGAAGGATAAATACCCAGCCGGGATTACGGCGGAAATCAATCCTGACGAATTCCCCAATATCCAGGCGGTACTCAAGCAATCCTGCCAACGCTTTGCCGACAAACCGGCCTTTAGCAACCTGGGCAAGACTATCACCTATGGCGAGTTGTATGCCCTGTCGGGCGCTTTTGCGGCCTGGCTGCAGCAGCACACCGACCTCAAGCCGGGTGATCGCATTGCCGTGCAGCTGCCGAATGTCCTGCAGTACCCGGTAGCGGTGTTCGGCGCCATGCGCGCCGGCCTGATCGTGGTCAACACCAACCCGTTGTATACCGCGCGGGAAATGGAGCACCAATTCAACGACTCCGGTGCCAAGGCGCTGGTGTGCCTGGCCAACATGGCGCACCTGGCCGAAAAGGTCGTGCCCAAGACCCAGGTCAAGCACGTCATCGTCACCGAAGTGGCCGACCTGCTGCCACCGCTCAAGCGCCTGTTGATCAACAGCGTGATCAAGTACGTGAAGAAGATGGTGCCGGCCTATAACCTGCCCAATGCCGTCCGCTTCAACGATACGCTGGCGCAGGGCAAGGGCCAGCCGGTCACCGAGGCCAACCCGCAAGCCAATGATGTCGCCGTGCTGCAGTACACAGGCGGCACCACCGGTGTGGCCAAGGGTGCGATGCTGACCCACCGCAACCTGGTCGCCAACATGTTGCAATGCCGCGCACTGATGGGCGCGAACCTGCAGGAAGGCTGCGAGATCCTCATCACGCCGCTGCCGCTGTACCACATCTATGCGTTTACCTTCCATTGCATGGCGATGATGCTGATCGGCAACCATAACGTGCTGATCAGCAACCCGCGTGACCTGCCGGCGATGGTCAAGGAGCTGGGCAAGTGGAAGTTCAGCGGCTTCGTAGGCCTCAACACCCTGTTCGTTGCGCTGTGCAACAACGAGGCGTTCCGTGCCTTGGACTTCTCTGCACTGAAGATCACCTTGTCCGGTGGCATGGCCCTGCAATTGAGCGTGGCCGAGCGCTGGAAGACCGTCACCGGTTGCGCCATCTGCGAAGGCTACGGCATGACCGAGACCAGCCCGGTGGCGGCAGTCAACCCGGCCGAGGCCAACCAAGTCGGCACCATCGGTATCCCGGTGCCCTCGACGTTGTGCAAGGTTATCGATGACAGCGGCAACGAACTGCCGCTGGGCGAAGTGGGCGAGCTGTGCGTCAAGGGCCCGCAGGTGATGAAGGGCTACTGGCAGCGTGAAGAGGCCACCCACGAGATTCTCGACAGCGAAGGCTGGCTGAAGACTGGTGACATCGCTTTGATCCAGCCGGACGGGTACATGCGCATCGTCGACCGCAAGAAGGACATGATCCTGGTCTCGGGCTTCAACGTGTACCCCAACGAGCTGGAAGATGTGCTGGCGGGCCTGCCGGGCGTGCTGCAATGCGCCGCGATCGGTGTGCCGGACGAGAAGTCGGGTGAGCTGATCAAGGTGTTCATCGTGGTCAAGCCAGGCATGACCGTGACCAAGGAGCAGGTGATGGAGCACATGCGTGCCAACGTCACGGGTTATAAGGTGCCGCGTTACATCGAGTTCCGCGATGCGTTGCCGACCACCAACGTGGGCAAGATCCTGCGTCGTGAGTTGCGGGATGAAGAACTGAAGAAGCAAGGGTTGAAGAAGATCGCCTGATCGGCCTTGCTGGCCTCATCGCCGGCAAGCCGGCTCCCACAGGCCAAGCGCAGTTTTCAAGGGCTGCGCCGCCTCTGTGGGAGCCGGCTTGCCGGCGATGAGGCCGGTACGATCAGCGCAATTTCTCAAGCATCTGGTAGTACCACATCCCCGCCGCCAACAGCGGATTCCCCAGCACGTCCCCCATCGGCACTTTGATGTGCTTGCACGCCGCGAAGGTGTCGAACTTCTCAAGCGTCCCGGTCAGCGCCTCGGCCATGATCTCGCCCATGATGTGGCTGGTGGCAATGCCATGGCCCGAATAACCCTGGCAGTACCAGACGTTGTCCGACAGCTTGCCCAGCTGCGGAATGCGGTTGACCACGATGCCCATCGCGCAGCTCCACTTGAACTCGATCGGCACGCCCTTGAGCGCCGGGAAGGTGCGTTCGATGCACGGCCGCAGTTCGCCGGCGATATCCCGCGAATCCTTGCCTGAATAGTTCGCACCACCGCCGAACAGCAGGCGTTTGTCGGCGGTCAGGCGGTAGTAGTCGAGCACGAACCGGCAGTCGTACACGGCCATGTCCTGCGGGTTGATTTGTTCGGCCAG
The DNA here is from genome assembly GCF_042902325.1 of Pseudomonas sp. NPDC012596. Taxonomy (NCBI): domain Bacteria; kingdom Pseudomonadati; phylum Pseudomonadota; class Gammaproteobacteria; order Pseudomonadales; family Pseudomonadaceae; genus Pseudomonas; species Pseudomonas sp. NPDC012596. The sequence goes on from NZ_JBIBEB010000020.1 coordinate 21,465, forward strand.
TTCACCCAGCGGTGCGGTGGTGACGATGCCGCCCATCGCAGGGAATATCTTGCCCTTGAGCTGGCGTTTTTCCAGCTTGTGGTAAACGTCGCCGGCCAGCATCACCTGGCGCGCCTCGACGCGGCCATGGGCGGTGACCACCGCTGGGCGTGGGCCATGAATGATGTCCAGCACTTCGGAGTTTTCGAAGATGAGTGCGCCCAGCGCATGGGCGGCACGCGCCTCGCCCAGGCACAGGTTGAGCGGATGCAGGTGCAGGTTGCGCATGTTTTTCAGCGCGCCCAGGTACAGCGGGCTCTGCAGGTGTTCGGCAACGGCGCTGCGGTCGAGCATCTGCACCTGCGCGCCCATGCCGCGGCGCTGCGCTTGGGCTTCGAAGTCGCGCAGTTCGTCCAGGTGCGAAGGTTTCATCGCCGCGTGCAGGTGGCCGCGCTTGAGGTCGCAGTCGATGCCATAGCGCTCGACCCGCTGCTCGATGATCTGGTGCCCGCGCCAGCGCAGGTGCCAGATGAAATCGTCCACCTCGCTGCCCAGGCGGTTGCGCATCTGTGTACGCATGGCTTCATCGCCCGACAGGCTGCCCGTGACCTGCCCACCATTGCGGCCGCTGGCACCCCAACCGATGCGGTTGGTTTCGATGATCGCCACCTTGAGGCCGCGTTCGGCCAGTTCCACCGCGGTGGCCACGCCGGTGAAACCACCACCGATGATGGCCACGTCGACGTGCACGGTGCCCTTGAGTTGCGGGTACTGGGTGTGGTCGTTGAGGGTAGCGCTGTAGTAGGACGGCGCACGCTGGGCCGGGCCGTTGTTCACTGCTGCGTTCATGGGTGTTCCTTGTTCTGAATGGGGTGGGGCTCAGGCCTGGTGCAGGTACCAGCGCCAGTCCTGTTCGCTGACTTCGGCCATGAACTGGCGGTACTCGGCGCGTTTGACCTTCAGGTAAACCCCGAGGAAGTCGCCGCCGAGCGCTTCGCGCGCCCACTCCGAACGCTCCAGGGCATCGAGCACGGTCAGCCAGTCGGTGGGCAGGTGCTCGGTGGCCTGGGCGTAACCATTGCCTTCAACCGGTGCGCCCGGGTCGAGCTGTTCACGGATGCCACGATGGCTTGCCGCGAGAATGGCCGCAGCGGCCAGATAAGGGTTGGCGTCGGCGCCACAGATGCGATGCTCGACATGCCGGCTGTTGGCCGGGCCACCGGGCACGCGCAGGCTGACGGTGCGGTTGTCGACGCCCCAGGTGGGCGCCAGCGGTGCATAGCTGTTGGCTTGGAAGCGGCGGAACGAGTTGGCGTTGGGGCAGAACAGCAGCAGCGAGTCGTGCAGGTGGCGCAGCATGCCCGCCACCGCTTGGCGCAGCAGCGGGGTGCCGGCCTTGTCTTCGCTGGCGAACAGGTTGTTGCCGGCGCTGTCGGCCAGGCTCAGGTGCATGTGCATGCCGGTGCCGGCCAGGTCGGCGAAGGGCTTGGCCATGAAGCACGCCTGCATGCCATGGGCATGCGCGACACCTTTGACCAGGCGTTTGTAGCGCACGGCGTGGTCCATGGCTTGCAATGCATCGCCATGCTCCAGGGTGATTTCCACCTGGCCTGGGGCGTATTCGGAAATGGCCGTGCGCGCCGGGATACCTTGGGCTTTGCAGGCAGCATAAAGGTCGGCAAGGAACGGTTCGATTTGTTCCAGCTCACGCAGGCCATAGACCTGCGTGCTGCGCGGGCGGCCGCCGTCGTTGTCCAGCGCCGGTTGCGGGCGGCCCTGGGCATCGCGTTTCTGGTCAAGCAGGTAGAACTCCAGCTCGCAGGCCATCACCGGGTAGTAGCCGTCGGCGTTGAGCGCTTCGATGGTGCGCAGCAGCACATGGCGCGGGTCGGCGACGCTGGCAGGCAGGCCTTCGCTGGGGTGCATGCTGACCTGCACGGCGGCGGTCGGTATACGGCGCCAGGGCAGGCGCACCAAGCTGCCTTCCAGCGGATAGGCGCGGCAGTCGATGTCGCCGACGTCCCATACCAGGCCGGAGTTCTCCACGTCATCGCCGTTCAGGGTCAGGCCCAGGATGGTGCTGGGTAGCGGGCGGCCGCTCTGGTATACGGCCAGCAGCTCGTCGCGGTGCAGCAACTTGCCGCGCGGAACGCCGTTGGCGTCGAGGATGAACAGTTCGAACAGCTCGATATCAGGGTTTTCGGCAAGGAAACGGCTGGCGTGCTCTACAGGTGCAAAGTGCATGATGGGTTCGCTCGTGGGCGCACAGGACCGCCGCGCAGGGGCGGTCCAGCTGAGTCAATCGGCCTGATGGCGGCCGGGTCTGGTCAGTGAAGCGTGAGCGAAGTATCCGGTGGGCGGGCGTGACGGCAGTGCCACAGGGCCCAGAAGGCGAGGATCACATGCACCAGCGGATTCTCGCCGGCGCGGGTCCGGGCCTTCGCGAGCGAAGGGCGGGGAAGCGGCGGGGCGATGGGCTGATCGGGGGTCATCCCTGGATACTCACATGCGGCGTAAGGTTGATTAAAGCAGTGAATGGCAACCTTTACATCGGGCTTCACTAAACATATGTGCGGTCTGCACCGGCCCTATCGCCGGCAAGCCGGCTCCCACAGGTACCCCACAACGTTCAGGTCCTGTGGGGTACCTGTGTGAGCCGGCTTGCCGGCGATAGGGCCAGTCCAGCCAGCAAAGAGCCCTCGAATCTGCGACAATCGCGCCCCTAAGAATGCCGATCATGAAAAAGCAGGCTCACCTGCATCACTAAAAAGCCCCATGACTGACCACGCTATCGACAAACTGCTGCAAAACCTCGACCACGCCATGATCGCCGACCGCCATCGCCTGCGCCGGCAACTGCACGAGCTGCGCAAGCGCCCCGACGAGGCCAAGCTGGCTCAGTGGGTGGAAAAGGTCCAGGCGTCCTGCGCCCAGGTTACCGCGCGCCAGGCAAGCGTGCCGCGCATCCGCTACGACGACAGCCTGCCGATTGCCGCCAAGCGCGACGAGATCAAGAAGGCGTTGGCGGAAAACCAGGTGTTGGTGATCGCCGGCGAAACCGGCTCGGGCAAGACTACCCAGTTGCCGAAGATCTGCCTGGAACTGGGCCGCGGCAGCCATGGCCTGATCGCCCACACCCAACCGCGCCGGATCGCCGCTCGCAGTGTGGCCGCGCGGGTTGCCGAAGAGCTGGGCACGCCGTTGGGCGGGCTGGTCGGTTACCAGGTGCGGTTCGAGGACCAGAGCGAGGCCAATACCCTGGTCAAGCTGATGACCGATGGCATCCTGCTGGCCGAAACCCAGCACGATCGCTTTCTCGAGCGTTACGACACGATCATCGTCGACGAGGCCCACGAGCGCAGCCTGAACATCGACTTCCTGCTCGGCTACCTCAAGACCCTGCTGCACCGCCGCCCGGACCTGAAGCTGATCATCACCTCGGCCACCATTGATCTTGAGCGTTTTTCCCAGCATTTCGATGGCGCGCCGATCATCGAGGTGTCCGGCCGCACCTACCCGGTGGACACCTGGTACCGCCCGCTGACCAGCGAGCAGGACGAAGAGGGCAACCAGGTCGAGGAAGACCTCACCGTCGACCAGGCGATTCTCGCCACCCTCGACGAAATTGCCCACCACGAGCGCAGTGAGGGCAAGGGCCCTGGCGACGTGCTGGTGTTCCTGCCGGGTGAGCGTGAAATTCGCGACGCAGCCGAGATTCTGCGCAAGGCCCAGCTGCGCCATACCGAAATTTTGCCGCTGTACGCGCGCTTGTCGCCGGCTGAGCAGCAGCGCATCTTCCAGTCGCACACCGGGCGCCGTGTGGTGCTGGCCACCAACGTGGCGGAAACATCCCTGACCGTGCCGGGCATCCGCTACGTGATCGACACCGGTACCGCGCGCATCAGCCGCTACAGTTACCGGGCGAAGGTCCAGCGCCTGCCGATCGAAGCCGTTTCCCAGGCCAGCGCCAACCAGCGTAAAGGCCGCTGCGGGCGGGTAGAACCCGGTATCTGCATCCGCTTGTACAGCGAAGACGACTTCAACGGCCGGCCGGCGTTCACCGACCCCGAGATCCTGCGCACCAACCTGGCGGCGGTGATCCTGCAGATGCTCCACCTGCGCCTGGGCGCCATCGATGCCTTCCCGTTCATCGAGCCGCCAGATGGCAAGGCCATCAGCGACGGTTTCAACCTGCTGCAGGAGCTGTCGGCGGTCAACCGCGAGAACCAGCTGACACCCTTGGGCCGCCAATTGGCGCGCCTGCCGATCGACCCACGCTTGGGCCGCATGCTGCTCGAGGGCGCCCGCCTGGGCAGCCTGCAGGAAGTGCTGATCGTCACCAGTGCGCTGTCGGTGCAGGACCCTCGCGAGCGTCCGCCGGAGCGCCAGCAGGCCGCGGACCAGGCGCATGCCCAGTGGAAGGACGTCGATTCCGACTTCGCCGCGCTGGTCAACCTGTGGCGTGGTTTCGAGGAGCAGCGCCAGGCCCTGACTGCCAACCCGCTGCGTAACTGGTGCCGCAAGCACTTCCTGAATTACCTGCGCCTGCGCGAATGGCGCGACGCGCATCGCCAGCTGGCGCTGATCTGCCGTGATTTGCAGCTGACGGTGAACAAGGAACCGTCTGACTACCAGAAGATGCACAAGGCCATCCTCAGCGGCCTGCTCAGCCAGATCGGTCACAAAACCGAAGAGGGCGACTACCAGGGAGCCCGCCAGCGGCGCTTCTGGGTGCACCCGTCTTCGGGCCTAGGCCGCAAGCGCCCACAGTGGGTGATGGCCGCCGAACTGGTCGAGACCACCAAGCTGTATGCGCGCATGGTCGCCAAGATCGAGCCCGACTGGATCGAGCCGCTGGCAACCCACCTGGTCAAGAAGAACCATTTCGAACCGCACTGGGAGAAGAAGCGCGGGCAGGTGGTAGCCTTCGAGCAGATCACCCTTTACGGCCTGATACTGGTTGGCCGCCGCCCGGTGCATTACGGTCCGATCGACCCGGTCACATCGCGTGAACTGTTCATCCGCGAAGGGCTGGTCGGGGGCCAGATCCAGTCGCGCGCCAAGTGCCTGGCCGCCAACAAGCGCCTCCTGGAGGAGCTCGACGAACTGGAAGCCAAGGCGCGTCGGCGCGACATTCTGGCCGACGAAGAAACCCTTTACGGTTTCTACGAAGCGCGGCTTCCGGCTGAGATCCACCAGACCGCGACTTTCGACAGCTGGTACCGCATGGGCAGCCAGAAGGACAGCAGCCTGCTGATCATGCGCGAGGAAGACGTGCTGGCCCGCGAAGCCAGCGAAGTCACGGCGGCGCAATACCCGGACAGCCTGCAGGTGGGCGAGCTGCGCCTGCCGCTGAGCTACCACTTCGAGCCGGGCCACCCGCGTGACGGCGTCACGGTGCGGGTGCCCGCGCCGCTGTTGCCAAGCCTGCCGGGCGAGCGCCTGGAGTGGCTGGTGCCGGGCTTGATCGAAGCCAAGTGCGTGGCACTGGTGCGCAACCTGCCCAAGGCGCTGCGCAAGAACTTCGTGCCGGTGCCGGATTTCGTCAAGGCGTCGCTGGCACGCATGACCTTCGGCCAGGGCGCGCTGCCCCAAGCCCTGGGCCAGGAGCTGCTGCGAATGACCGGTGCACGCGTGCCCGACGAGGCTTGGGCGGAATCGGTCGGCCTGGTCGAAGGCCATTTGCGCATGAACATCGAAGTGGTCGACGGTGACGGCAAATTCCTGGGCGAAGGCCGCGACCTCGCCGAGCTGACCGCGCGTTTCGCCGCCGCTAGCCAGGCGGCGCTGGCGGTGCCGCGCAACGACAAGGCTGAGCAGCCGGTGCAGGCCAAGGCTTTCACCGAAGTGAAGCAGACCGCCCAGCAGAAGATTGCCGGCCTGTCGATGACCGTGTACCCGGCGCTGGTGGAACAGAGCGGCAGCGTGCACGAAGGGCGGTTCTCGACCCAGGCCGAAGCCGAGTTCCAGCACCGCCGCGCCTTGCAGCGCCTGCTGCTGCAGCAGCAGGCAGAGCCGGCGAAATTCCTCCGTGGCAAGCTGCCGGGCCTGACCGAGCTGGGCTTGTTGTACCGCGAACTGGGCCGTGTCGAGGCGCTGGTCGAGGACATCCTGCTGGCCAGCCTGGACAGCTGCATCCTCGAAGGCGAAGCCGCGCTGCCGCGTGATGGCGCCGCCTTGGCCGGCCTGGCCGAGCGCAAGCGCGGTAGCTGGGCCGAGCATGCCGAGCGCCTGGCCCGCCAGACGCTGGAAGTGCTGAAGCTGTGGCACGGCCTGCAGAAGCGCTTCAAGGGCAAGATCGACCTGAGCCAGGCGGTGGCGCTCAACGACATCAAGCAACAGTTGGCCAACCTGGTGTATCCGGGCTTCGTGCGCGAAACGCCCGCAGCCTGGTTCAAGGAGTTGCCGCGCTACTTGAAGGCGGTGGAATTACGCCTCGAGAAGCTGGGCAGCCAGGTGCAGAAGGACCGGGTGTGGAGCGCTGAGTTGAGCAACCTCTGGGCCCAGTACAAGGCCCGTGCCGACAAGCATGCCCAGGAGGGCAAGCGTGACGAGCAGCTGGCCTTGTACCGCTGGTTGCTGGAGGAGTATCGGGTGTCGCTGTTTGCCCAGCAGCTGGGCACGAAAGTGCCGATTTCTGACAAGCGTCTCAGCAAACAGTGGTCTCAGGTGGAAGCCTAAACCTCAGAAGATGTGGCAATATTGATCCTATTTGGGGCTGGCCATACAGCCCCTGTGGGAGCGGGTTTACCCGCGAACGAGGGCCGCGCCCTCGCCCTTGATCTGGCACTAAAGTGCCATTACGCATTTTCCAGCCAGCGCCCCGTGGCGATGGCCTTTGACCAGAGGAACGACCGTGCATAACGTCGTGATCAGCGGCACCGGCCTGTATACCCCGGCCCAGAGCATTTCCAACGAAGAACTGGTGGCGTCCTTCAACGCCTGGGCGCAGCAGTTCAACCTCGACAATGCTGCTGCCATCGAGCGTGGCGAGGTCGAGGCAGCGCCAATGTCCGACGCCGCGTTCATCGAAAAGGCCTCGGGCATCAAGAGCCGCTTCGTCATGGACAAGGCCGGCATTCTCGACCCGCAGCGCATGAAGCCGCGCCTGCCGGAGCGCTCCAACGACGAGCAGTCGATCCTCTGCGAGATGGGCGTTGCCGCCGCGCGCCAGGCTCTGGAACGCGCCGGCCGCACGGCCGCCGATGTCGACGGCGTGATCGTCGCCTGCTCCAACCTGCAGCGCCCGTACCCGGCCATTGCCATCGAAGTGCAGCAGGCGCTGGGTATTCAGGGCTTCGCTTTCGACATGAACGTTGCGTGTTCGTCGGCCACGTTCGGCATCCAGACTGCCGCCAACAGCGTGAAGCTGGGCCAGGCCCGCGCACTGCTGGTGGTCAGCCCGGAAATCTGCACTGGGCACCTGAACTTCCGTGACCGCGACAGCCACTTCATCTTCGGTGATGCCGCCACTGCGGTACTGGTGGAGCGAGCCGACCTGGCCACCTCGGCGCACCAGTTCGACATCCTCGGTACCAAGCTGCAGACCGTCTTCTCCAACAACATCCGCAATAACTTCGGCTTCCTCAACCGCGCGGCGGAAGAGGGCGCTGGCGCGCGCGACAAGCTGTTCGTGCAAGAAGGCCGCAAGGTGTTCAAGGAAGTCTGCCCGATGGTCGCGGAACTGATCGGCAAGCACCTGGGCGAGAACGACCTGCAGCCGTCCGACGTGAAACGCTTCTGGTTGCACCAGGCCAACCTGAGCATGAACCACCTGATCGTCAAGAAGCTGCTGGGGCGTGAAGTGGCTGAGGAAGATGCACCGGTGATTCTCGACCGCTATGCCAACACCAGCTCGGCGGGGTCGGTGATTGCCTTCCACTTGTACCAGGATGACCTGGCCCCGGGCTCGCTGGGCGTGTTGAGCTCGTTTGGGGCGGGGTATTCGATTGGTAGCGTGATCCTGCGTAAACGCTGACCTGCCGCGTCGGCCCCATCGCCGGCAAGCCGGCTCCCACAGGAACCCCACGATGCTTCAGCTGTGTGGTGTCTCTGTGGGAGCAGGCTTGCCGGCGATGGGGCCGACGCATTTCTTGCAGACAAAAAAAGGCAGGAAACGCCGGATGGGGTCGGCATTTCCCGCCTCTATTAAAGCGAAGGCGTTGCAGCTTAGAACTTAGCCTCCAGGTCCACCTGCAAGGTGTCGACATCCGCATTGCTGTTCGGCAGCTGCGACAGGTCGGTCTTGGCCATCAGGTAAGCAGCCCCCAGCGAGAAGTTCTTGTCGATTTCGTAACCGACCTTGAACTTGTGACCCCGCGAGCCGGTGAAGCCGTTGCCAAAGTCGGAGTCGGTGAACAGGCTGACCACGGCGTTACGCTGCACGTCGCGGTAGTTGTAATCCAGGCTCCAGGCGCCAACCTTGGTCTTCAGACCGGCCAGCCAGGCCTGGTCTTCGCCATCGGTGCTCTCGGTGTTCTTCACGTATTGGCCGTAGGCCGCCAGTGGGATGGCGAAGCCGGTGAAGTCGAGCTGGCCGAAGCCTTCCACCAGGTTGAACTCGTTGGTGGTGTTGCCGAACGACTGCAGGATGGCCGCTTCCTTGTCGTTGTCGTAGCCGTAGATGCTCGCACCCACGGTGACCTTGAGCGCATCGACCGGCGCGAACTTGGTGCCCAACTGCGCGTGGTAGACCTGGGCGTCATGCTTGTACTGCACGCCGTCGCCGTCCACGTTGTCCTTGAGGGTGTACTGGCCAGCGCTGGCGAATACCTCGGCGCCGCCCAGGTCAGCCTTGTAGGTGGCTGCCACGCCTTCCGGGTTGATGTCGCTGTCCCAGATGATGTCGCCCATGTTCACCCAAGGCTGCTGCATCTTGCCGCCGATCAGGTGCAGGTTCGGGATAGCCGTCGGGTGCCAGTCCAGGTAGGCCAGGTCAACCCACAGCGATTTCTTGTCGAAATAGTTGTCGAAGCTCTGGTTGGTGGAGCGGCGGTCGGCGCTGCTGCCGGTAGCGATACGCACGCCAGCATCGACTTGCGGGTTGATCTCGCTGTAGAAACCGACGCGGGCACGCACGCGCTGACGGTCCTGGTTGCCGCTGCTGCTGTTTGGATCGTCAACGTTGACGTCTTCGTAGCGCAGGCGCACATCGCCCTTGATCTGGGTCTTGGCGGCCCATGCCACTTTCTGTTCAAAGGAGCTCATACGTTCGGACTGAGCTTTCTGGTCGGCCTTTTCCTTGGTTTCTTTTGCCAGGTCGCCCTGCAGTTCGTTGTACTGCGCCTGGTTGATCGAGCCGTTGGCGCGGAGCATTTCGAGCAGCTTGGCGTCGACAGCAGCACTGGCCGGAGTACTCAGAGCCAGCATCATGCCGGTGAGGCTCACTCCGGTAAGTGTAGAAACAAGACGCATAAGGTTCTCCCTACTGAAAAAAATTGGGGAGGCTCAGCGCCCGCCCCGTGTTGGCATGTCTTCGGAAAGGGCCTGAATAGACAGGTTCTGGGGTTCCGGAAAACAGGCGCAAGTATTGCGGGGGCCAATGACAGATTAATGTCTAATTAGTGGCACTGCGGTTAAGTAATTGAGAATAAAAGGATCAGCCAGGCATTCGTCATTTGAGTGGGCGGCTGTTATTCCTGATACTGGTGCCTTCAGCATGCGAGTCGAAACCGTGACCAGCCTCTACAGCCTTGCCCATCTGCGTGACCTGCCCGCGGCGACTTGGGACGCCCTGGTGCCTGCCGGCCAGCCCTTCCTGCGCCATGCGTTCCTGAGCGCCATGGAAGACAGCGGCAGTGTTGCACCGGCCAACGGCTGGGCCGCCGAGCACCTGGTGCTGGAGTGTGACGGGCAAGTGCGGGCGCTGTTGCCGGCCTACCGCAAGTGGCATTCGTACGGTGAATACGTGTTCGACCATGGCTGGGCCGATGCCTGCGAACGCGCGGGTATCGCCTATTACCCCAAGCTGCTCGGCGCAGTGCCGTTCAGCCCGGTCAGTGGCCCGCGGCTGCTCGCGGCCGACCCCGCCGACGGCTTGCTCGTGCTCCAGGCCCTGCCCGAGTACCTCGGGAAGGCCGGGCTTTCCGGGGCGCACATCAATTTCACCGACCAAGCGCTGGATACCCAACTTGCCGGCCTGCCCGGCTGGATGGAGCGCCTGGGCTGCCAGTACCACTGGCGCAACCGAAACTACCGGGACTTCCAGGACTTTCTCGACAGCCTGAGTTCACGCAAGCGCAAGCAGATGCGCAAGGAGCGTGAGCAGGTGGCAGGGCAGGGCATCGAGTTTCGCTGGTACCGCGGCGATGAGCTGGATGAAGCTCAATGGGATTTTGTCTACCTGTGTTATGCCAACACCTATGCCGTACGCAGGCGCTCGCCGTACCTGACCCGCGAATTCTTCAGCCTCCTGGCCGAGCGCATGCCCGAGGCGCTGCGGGTGGTCATGGCCCGGCAGGGTGGGCGCGATGTTGCCATGGCCCTTAGCCTGGTGGGTGGCGACAGCCTGTTCGGTCGGTATTGGGGCTGCCTGGACGAGTTTGACCGGCTGCACTTCGAAACCTGTTTCTACCAAGGCATGGACTTTGCCATCGCCGAAGGGCTGCAGCGTTTCGATGCCGGGGCGCAGGGCGAGCATAAGCTGATTCGTGGCTTCGAGCCGGTGCTGACGCGGTCGTGGCACTACTTGCTGCACCCCGGATTGCGCCGGGCGGTGGAGGACTTCCTGCAGCAGGAGCGGGTGGGCGTACAAGGGTATGCCGAGCAGGCCCGGGAGATGCTGCCTTACCGCCGGGAGTGACCACCCGGCATTATCGCGGGGCTGCCCCCGCGATAATGCTGCGCGTATTCAGGCCTTGCGCGGGTTGAGGATCAGCAAGGTCAGCACCCCCGCGACAATCCCCCAGAACGCCGAACCAATCGAAAACAGGGTGAAACCCGACGCCGTCACCATGAAAGTGATCAGCGCCGCCTCGCGTTCACGCGCCTCGGCCATGGCCACGGTCAGGCCGTTCATGATCGAGCCGAACAGCGCCAAGGCTGCAATCGACAGCACCAGCTCCTTCGGCAGCGCGGCGAACAAAGCCGCCAGCGTGGCGCCGAACACCCCGGCAATGCCGTAGAAGATCCCGCACCACACTGCAGCGGTGTAACGCTTGCTTGGGTCTTCATGGGCATGTGGCCCGGTGCAGATAGCCGCGCTGATCGCTGCCAGGTTGACCCCATGGGAGCCGAACGGCGCCAGCAGGAGTGAGGCAAAACCGGTCGCCGAAATCAGTGGGGAGGCCGGCACCTGGTAACCGTCGGCGCGCAGCACGGCAACGCCGGGCATGTTCTGCGAGGTCATGGCCACCACGAACAATGGGATGCCGATGCTGATGGTGGCGGCCAGCGAGAAGCTGGGCGTGGTCCACACCGGTGTGGCCATTTCCAGCTTGAAGCTGCTGAAGTCCAGCAGGCCAAGGGCGCCGGACAGCGCCGTACCCACCAGCAGCGCAGCCAGCACGCAGTAGCGCGGCGACAGGCGCTTGACCAGCAAGTAGCTGAAGAACATGCCCAGTACCAGCAACGTGCGGTGCTGGGCGGCGACGAAGATTTCGCTGCCGATCTTGAACAGGATGCCGGCGAGCAATGCCGAGGCCAGCGAGGCAGGGATGCGTTTGACCAGGCGCTCGAAGCTGCCGGTCAGGCCGCAGATGAGCACCAGCAACGCACAGGTGATATAGGCGCCGATGGCTTCGCCGTAGCTCACCCCGCCCAGGCTCGTGATCAACAGCGCAGCGCCAGGCGTCGACCAGGCGACGGTAATGGGGGTGCGGTAGCGCAGCGACAGGCCGATGCTGCAGACCGCCATGCCGATCGACAGGGCCCAGATCCACGAAGAAATCTGTGCCGTGGTCAGGCCTGCGGCCTGGCCGGCCTGGAACATCAGCACCAACGAGCTGGTGTAGCCGGTGAGCATGGCGATGAAGCCGGCGACCACCGCCGACGGGGAGCTGTCTGCCAGGGGCCGCAGGCGTGCGGAGGTGGCATCGGTCATGGGGTAAGTCCTTGTCCATGTGTAAGCAGTTTTTTCAGACTAACGCGGGCAACCTTGATCTTTGCCATACAGCAGGCATTGCTTTTAGCCGTACAGTCGCCAACTATTGGGCACGTTTGCACAACTGCATGGGAGGGAGGGGCGATGTACAAGGTCTATGGCGATTACCAGTCGGGCAACTGCTACAAGGTCAAGCTGATGCTGAGCTTGCTAGACCGCCCGTATGAATGGCACCCGGTGAACATCCTCAAGGGCGAGACCGAAACGCCCGAATTCCTGGCCATGAACCCTAACGGCAAGGTACCGGTGCTCAAGCTCGAGGACGGTACCTGCCTGTGGGAATCCAACGCCATCCTCAACTTCCTCGCCGATGGCAGCGAATACCTGCCCAGCGAGCCGCGCCTGCGTACCCAGGTGCTGCAGTGGCAGTTCTTCGAGCAGTACAGCCATGAGCCTTACATTGCCGTTGCACGGTTCATCCAGTTTTACCTGGGCTTGCCGGATGAGCGGGTTGAGGAATACCGCAAGCTGCACAAGGGTGGTTACAAGGCGCTGAGGGTGATGGAGCGGCAGCTGCAGATGACGCCGTACCTGGTGGGGGATCAGTATTCGATTGCCGATGTGGCGCTTTACGCGTACACCCACGTGGCGCATCAGGGTGGGTTCGACCTGGCCGAATACCCTGGGGTCAGGGCTTGGCTGGAGAGGGTGGCCAGCCATCCGCGACATGTGCCGATGGTTGACTGAGCCTGAACCGGCCTCTTCGCGGGGCAAGCCCGCTCCCACAGGTTTCTCACTGACCCTGGGAGCAGTTGAGTTCCTGTGGGAGCGGGCTTGTCCCGCGAAGGGGCCGGTGATGATGAAGCTGTTATCAGGCCGAGGCGAACCGCTTGTCCAGGTAGGCGATGATGGCCTTGGACTCGTACATCCAGGTCACCTCGCCTTGCTCCTCGATACGCAGGCACGGCACTTTGACCCGGCCGCCACCTTCGAGCAGGGCCTGGCGATGCTGCGCATCGTTCTTGGCATCACGCAGCGCCACCGGCACGTTCAGGCGGTGCAGCGTCCGGCGGGTTTTCACGCAGAACGGGCAAGCATGGAACTGGTACAGCGCGAGGCCTTTGGCCTCTTGTTCGACGCGCGCCTGGGCCGTGGCGTCGCGCTTGCGCTTGGCCGGGCGGCTGATCCAGTCGCCGAACACGATGAGCTGGCCGAGGCCGACCCGCAGGGCTTTGACGATCATGGGCAACTCCTGAAAAGAAAAAGCCGACCCACAGGGTCGGCTCGGGGTCACTCGCCGATCATTTGATCAGGCTGAGGAACTCGCTGCGGGTGGCGGCGTTCTCGCGGAACTCACCGAGCATCACCGACGTGAGCATGGTCGAGTTCTGCTTCTCTACACCGCGCATCATCATGCACATGTGCTTGGCTTCGATGACCACCGCCACACCTGCGGCGCCGGTGACCTGCTGTACGGCGTCGGCGATCTGGCGGCTGAGGTTTTCCTGGATCTGCAGGCGGCGGGCGTACATGTCGACGATCCGCGCGACCTTCGACAGGCCCAACACTTTGCCCTTGGGCAGGTAGGCGACGTGGGCCTTGCCGATGAACGGCAGCATGTGGTGTTCGCACATCGAATACAGCTCGATGTCCCGGACCAGCACCATTTCGCTGTTATCGGAGGTGAACAGCGCGCCGTTGGTCACTTCTTCCAGCGTCTGCTCATAACCGCGGCAAAGGTACTTCATGGCCTTTGCAGCCCGCTTGGGCGTGTCGAGCAGGCCCTCACGGGAGACGTCCTCGCCGATCTGGCTGAGGATCTCGGTGTAGTTCTGTTCCAGGGACATGTATCTACCTGTGGGAAAAATCGCAAAAACGAAGGGTACGGCGGCAAAGCCCGCGCTGCAAGCGTGGCGTTACTCGTCGCGGCCTTCCATCATGGTTCGTTTGAGCATCACGTACACCGCCCCGGTGCCGCCGTGGCGGGCCTGGCAGGAGGCGAAACCGAGCACTTGCGGGTGCTGGCGCAACCAGGTGTTGACGTGGCTCTTGATCATCGGGCGCTTGCCATCAAGGCGCGCGGCCTTGCCGTGGGTAACGCGTACGCAGCGCACTTCCAGCTTGTTGGCTTCGGCAATGAAGGCCCAGAGGGTCTCGCGGGCCTTCTCTACGCTCATGCCGTGCAGGTCGAGGCTGCCCTCGAAGGCGATCTGGCCGAGCTTGAGCTTGCGCAGCTGGCTTTCCTGCACGCCGTCGCGGCGCCACATCAGCTCGTCTTCGGCACCCACGTCGATGACAAATTGGTCGGACAGGCCGTCAATCACCAGCGCTTGATCGCTGCGCACGGTCGCCGCCTGGCGCAGGCCGGCCAGCTGCTTGCGGTCGGCCTTGGGTTTGCCGACCTCGGCACGGTCGTGCTTGATCGGCTTGACGCCGCGCACCTCGGCGGTGAACAGGGAAAAATCGTCGTCTTGCATGATGCCTCCACGTGGGCGGCGTAGTTTACGCGATCAGCCCAATGGCGTCAGCACCGCCCCTTGAGGACCCTTCAGTCGTGCTTCTTCATCAGGTGCGGCGACAGGTTCAACTCCCGCCCCCGACGCAGGCGTATGCGGCTGCGCCGCCAGAAGCGCACGCCCAGGTACAGCAGCAGCAACCCGACCACGGTCAGGGTGCCGGCAAGCGGGCGGTTGGCATTGAGTTCGGCCAGGGCCGGGTAATTACCGAGCAGCCCGGCAAATCCGGCCATCGCCAGCAACACGCCGAACGTGGCCAGCAACGCCGACAGGCCGGCGGCCAGGCGGGCACCCCAGTTGCGCGGTTCGCGCTGGCGCAGGCGCTTGGCGTCGAAACTGCCTTTGAGCTTCATTCCGATTTCCTCTGTGGACATCCGGAATTCGACCAGTGGCCCGCCCTTGGGTTCCGCCCGGCTGCCGGGCGGTCGTCAGTTCAACGGCCTCAGATCAGGCTGTTGGTCGGGGCGACACAGGCGAAGTTATCGGCCATCACGGCCATTTCGCACGCGTGGATCTGCGCGGCAGGGATCACTCGATCCTTCAAGGCCAGGTCACGGGTGGCCGAGGCGTCTTCCACCAGGGTGCAACGATAACCATAGTCCTTGGCCCGGCGCACGGTAGTGCTGACGCTGGAATGGCTCATGAAACCGCAGACGATCAAGTCCAGGTGACCGAGCTCCTGCAGGGTTTCGTGCAGCTTGGTGTTCTTGAAGGCATTGGGCATGCGCTTTTCGATGATGATTTCACCGTCGCGTGGCTCCAGCCCCGGGATGAATTCACCGGCAGCGCCCTGCGGGTCGAAACGACCGCCGACAGTGCCGAGGTGGCGAACGTGGATGATCGGACGGCCGGCCTTGCGGGCGGCGTCGAGCAACCTGGCGATGTTGGCCACGGCCTCGTCCATGCCCGACAGCGCAAGCGGACCACTCAGGTACTCTTTTTGCGCATCGATGACGATCAGGCTGGCTTGGCTCAGCTTGGCCGGCGGGTAGTCGCGGCCAGTGAGGCGGAACATCGTGGTTGGAACGGACATCAATGGCTCCTTGGAAGGGCTTTTGTATACCTATTCTCCCTTGCCTTGGCGCCAATGGGAATGGTTGACATCGCATCCAGCGTAGTTACTGGCCTGTGGCTACCCGCAGGGCGATCCGCGGCAACAAATGTGCGGTGTGGGCTGTTAGACTTTTGTACGGTCTGAATTAGGAGTACCCCGTGATCACATCTCGTCTGCGCACGCTGCGCGACCATATCCGCTGGGCGGTCAGCCGCTTCCACGAGCACGAGCTGTTTTTCGGCCACGGTGCCGACAATGCCTGGGATGAAGCCCGCCTGTTGGTGCTGGGCGCCGTGCATCTGCCATGGGAGGTAGCCGACAGCTACCTGGACTGCCAGCTCGAGGACGACGAGCGCGTACGCCTGCAGCACCTGCTCAAGCGCCGCATCGAAGACCGCGTGCCGACCGCCTACCTGCTGGGCGAGGCGTGGTTCTGCGGCATGTCGTTCATCGTCGACGAACGCGTGCTGGTACCCCGTTCGCCGATCGGCGAGCTGATCGAAAAGCGCTTCGAGCCCTGGTTGGCCAACGAGCCGGCGCGCATCCTCGACCTGTGCACGGGCTCCGGCTGCATCGGGATCGTCGCTGCCGAGGTGTTCCCGCAGGCCGAGGTGGTGTTGGCCGACCTGTCCTTCGAAGCGCTTGAAGTGGCCAACCAGAACATCGAGCGCCATGGCCTCGACGAGCGCGTGTTCACCGTCCAGGGTGACGGTTTTGCCGGCCTGCCGGGGCAGCGTTTCGACCTGATCCTGTCCAACCCGCCGTATGTCGATGCCGAGGATTTCGGCGACATGCCGGCCGAGTATCACCACGAGCCGGAGATGGGCCTGGCCTGTGGCAACGATGGCCTGGACCTGGTGCGGCGCATGCTCGCCGAGGCGGCCGAGCACCTGACCGACAAGGGCTTGCTGATCGTCGAGGTGGGCAACAGCCAGGTGCATGTCGAGGCGCTGTACCCTGAAGTCGACTTTGCCTGGCTTGAGTTCGAGCGCGGCGGGCACGGCGTGTTCATGCTGACGGCGGAGCAATGCCGGCAGCACCAGGAGCTGTTCAAGGCGCGGGTCTGATTCGGGGGCTTGGGGCCGCCATGCGGCCCCGGGTTGCTAGCGGGTGGCAATCCAGATCAGCAGCCCCGCCTGGAACACCGCAAACGCCACCAGGCAGGTGATGGTAAAGCGTAACCCGCCGTCTTCGCGCCGGTACTTGGCCACCCGCTCATCGCGCTCGCGCAGTTGTGCTTCCTTCTCCAGCAGGTTCTGCTCGGCCTGCTGCAGCATGCCGGCGGCATCGAGGATGCCAACCCGTTGCACCTTCTCGCTGTTCCAGCCAGCCTTGAGCTGGCCGACCGTGGTCTCGACCGTGCGGCCTTTCAGGTGCTGCGGGTCGGCGTACTCGACTTCGATGCCAGTGGCGCCGATGAACCGGTCGCGGCGCAGGCGCGTGTCTTCGTTCAACGCATCCTTGTTCGGCAGCGCCATCCCCTCGACTCGGTAGTGCGACCACTTGCGCTGCAGCCACTGCACGGCCTGGGCCATCATGAAGCGGCCAAGGCCGCGGTTCAGGGGTTCCAGTTGCAGGCCGTTTTCGCTGCCAATGCTGACCAGCCGTTCGGCGTGATCGACACGCACATCAAGCAGGTTCTGCTCCTTGCGCACGTTCTGCCCTGGCAGGCGGATCTCCATGCGCAACAGGCTGTGCGCCTTGTCATGCCGTTCGGCATGGCCGAACTCGACGAAGCGCAGCGGCCGCGCGCCGCTGTTGCGGTCGGTAGGCAGCGGCGCCAGGCGCAGCAACTGGAAATGTTCGACAGCAAGGTCGGCCCACGGCAGCGCGGCGCTGTCCGTGGCTTGCGGCTCTTCGGCCGGCTCTACGGCGGCGGGGGCATCGGTCATCAAGGCGGTCTCAAATACTGGCCAATACCGAGCTTATCGGCCGTATCGGCCAGGACCTGAGGCCATTGTGCGGCGAGCGCCTTACGCCGAGGGTAGCTGGTGAATGAACGTCACCACGCGCTCACCCAGCTCTCGGGCCAGTGGCAATTCCGGGTTGAGGTAGCTGTCGCGTTGCTGGCTCATGGCCTTGGGGCTGATGCGCAGCACATGGTTCATGCCGTCGATCAGCACCAACTGCGCATCGGGCTTCGCTGCCTTGAGGCGCTCGGCGTCGGCCACGTCCACCTGGATGTCGTTGCGGCCCTGGACGATCAGCGCGGGCATGGGCAGGCGGGCGAAGGCTTGAGCCGGGTCCTGCTGAAACAGCGAAATGAGGTAGGGCTGCACGCTGGGGCGGAACACCTGGCGCAGAGGCGCCGGAACGTCCAGGGTGGTCTGCCCGGCCTGCAGGCGGTCGAGCAGGGCGCTGCTGCGGGCCAGCTGTGCGGGTGGCATGCGCCGTGCCAGTTGTTCGCGCAACACGTCTGCCATAGGCCTGCCACTGCCGGCCAGGGTGATCACCGCACTGGCGCCGGCCTGCTCGGCGGCCAGGCTGGCGATCAAGGCGCCTTCGCTGTGGCCGACCAGGATCAGCGGGCCGAAGCGTGGGTCGGCCTTGAGCTTGCGGCTCCAGGCCACGACATCGGCGACGTAGCGTTCGACACTGAGGTTGCGTTCATCGGGGGTGGCCGGCTGGCTGGCGGCCACCCCGCGTTTGTCGTAACGCACGCTGGCGATGTGCTCGTTGGCCAGCAGCAGGGCCAGGCGCTTGAGGTTGTCGATACGCCCCGAGGCCGGGTTGTTGCCATCGCGGTCGGTGGGGCCGGAGCCGGCGATGATCAACACCACCGGCGGCGGGGTGGCCTGTTGCGGCAACAGCAGGCTGCCATGCAGCACGCCCTGGCCGGTGTCGAGGTCGATGGGGCGTTGCAGCACGGTGGGTGCGGCGGCCTGGGCAAGGCCGGTGAACAGCAGGAACAGCAAAGCGACGAAGCGCGACATCATTGGGGTACTTCGTGGGGAGATGGCAGTTTGACCCAATGTCTGCGGGAAGGTTCGGCGAAGGGGCCGGTGCAGACGACCATTCCTGATGAAATTTTCCGTATACTGGCCGCCTCGTTCACCTCAGGCAGACTCGCGGAGCGTCCATGTCCGGCAATACCTACGGCAAGCTGTTCACTGTCACCACCGCTGGCGAAAGCCATGGCCCGGCGTTGGTCGCCATTGTCGATGGCTGCCCTCCGGGCCTGGAAATCTCGCTCGCCGACCTGCAGCACGACCTCGACCGGCGCAAGCCCGGCACCAGCCGGCACACCACCCAGCGCCAGGAAGCCGACGAAGTGGAGATCCTCTCCGGCGTGTTCGAAGGCCGCACCACCGGTTGCTCGATCGGCCTGTTGATTCGCAACACCGACCAGAAGTCCAAGGACTATTCGGCAATCAAGGACCTGTTCCGCCCGGCCCACGCCGACTACACCTACCACCACAAGTATGGTGAGCGCGACTACCGCGGCGGCGGGCGCAGCTCGGCGCGCGAGACTGCCATGCGCGTGGCCGCTGGCGCCATCGCCAAGAAGTACCTGGCCACCCAGGGTATCCGGGTGCGCGGCTACATGAGCCAGCTGGGCCCGATCGAAATCCCGTTCAAGAGCTGGGATTCGGTAGAGGAAAACGCCTTCTTCAGCCCTGACCCCTCCAAGGTGCCAGAGCTTGAGGCCTACATGGACCAACTGCGCCGTGACCAGGACTCGGTCGGCGCGAAGATCACCGTCGTCGCCGAGGGCGTAATGCCGGGCCTGGGCGAACCGATCTTCGACCGCCTCGACGCGGAGCTTGCACATGCGCTGATGAGCATCAACGCGGTCAAGGGCGTGGAAATCGGCGCGGGCTTCGCCAGCATCGCCCAGCGCGGCACCGAACACCGCGACGAAATGACCCCGGAAGGCTTCCTCAGCAACAATGCGGGCGGCATTCTGGGAGGCATCAGCTCGGGCCAGCCGATCGTTGCCCACCTTGCGCTCAAGCCAACCTCCAGCATTACCGTGCCGGGCCGCTCCATTGACGTCGACGGCAACCCGGTCGAAGTGATCACCAAGGGCCGTCATGACCCTTGCGTGGGTATCCGCGCCACGCCGATTGCCGAGGCGATGATGGCCATCGTGCTGATGGATCACCTGCTGCGTCACCGTGGGCAGAATGCGGATGTGAAGGTCGGTACTCCGGTGCTTCGCCAGCTTTGAATCGTCTGTACCGGCCTCATCGCGGGTAAACCCGCTCCTACAGGGATCGCGTCGCCCTTGTAGGAGCGGGCTTGCCCGCGAAGGGCCGGTCCAGGCAACAACCCTCCTGGCGGAGCCCCCCATGTCCTCGATCCCTTACTGGCGCCTGTCCAGCTTCTATCTCTTCTATTTCGCCCTGTTGGGCTCGACGGCCCCATTCCTCGCTCTGTACTTCGACCACCTCGGCTTCCCCCCGGCGCGCATCGGCGAGCTGGTGGCGATCCCCATGCTGATGCGCTGCATCGCCCCCAACCTGTGGGGCTGGCTGGGTGACCGCAGTGGCCAGCGGCTGCTGATCGTACGCCTGGGCGCTCTGTGTACCCTGGCCACCTTCTCGCTGATCTTCTTCGGCAAGAGCTATGCCTGGCTCGCGCTGGTGATGGCCTTGCACGCGTTCTTCTGGCACGCGGTGCTACCGCAATTCGAGGTCATCACCCTGGCCCACCTGCACGGCCAGACCGGGCGCTACAGCCAGGTGCGGCTCTGGGGCTCGATCGGTTTCATCCTGGCCGTGGTCGGGTTGGGCCGCCTGTTCGAGTGGTTGAGCCTGGACATCTACCCGGTTGCCCTGGTGACCATCATGGCCGGCATCGTCGCCGCCAGCCTCTGGGTGCCCAACGCCCAGCCAGTGGAACAGGGCGAGCACCGCCAGGCGGGGGGCTTCCTGCGCCAGTTGATGGCACCTGGGGTGGTGGCCTTTTACATTTGCGTGGCCCTGATGCAACTCAGCCACGGGCCGTACTACACCTTCCTCACCTTGCACCTGGAACACCTGGGCTACAGCCGCGGCGCGATTGGCCTGTTTTGGGCGCTGGGGGTGGTGGCCGAGGTGCTGATGTTCATGGCCATGAGCCGGATCTTCACGCGGTTCAGCGTGCAGCAGGTGCTGTTGGTGAGCTTTCTGCTGGCGGCACTGCGCTGGCTGCTGTTGGGTAACCTGGCGGATCACCCGGGCGTGCTGATCTTCGCTCAGTTGTTGCATGCGGCCACGTTCGGCTGCTTCCATGCCGCCTCCATCGCGTTCGTCCAGGCCACCTTCGGCGCTCGCCAGCAAGGTCAGGGCCAGGCCTTGTACGCTGCGCTGTCGGGTACCGGTGGTGCGCTGGGTGCCTTGTATTCAGGCTATAGCTGGAAATTGCTGGGCCCGACCTTCACCTTTGGTATGGCCAGCGCCGCAGCGCTGGCGGCAGCCGTTATCATTGCCACCCGTTCGAAACCGACCAGGACCCGCCGCTGATGAGCATCCTCTGTGTTTTCCACCCGTCCAGCCCGGCCTTGCCGAACAAGGTGCTGACCCACCACGACGATATCGCCGCCACCTTGGCCGAGCAGGGCGTGCGTTTCACCCACACCCCGCTGGCGCTGCGGGTGCGCCCTGGCAGTGCTCAGGAAGAAGTGCTGGATACGTGCCGTGAATACCTCGACCAACTGATGACCGCCCAGGGCAGCAAAGCCTTCAGCGTGCTCAACCGCGACGGTGCCGAGCCTTCGGCTGTCGACATGCGCGATGAGCATGTGCATGACGCTGATGAGGTGTTGGCCGTGGTGACAGGCCGCGTACAAGTCGGGCTGCGCTTGGGCGAGTATGTGTATGCGGTGCTGTGTGAGAAGGGGGATCAGTTGGTGATACCGGCAGGCAGCCCGCGCTGGCTGGACCTGGGGGACAATCCGTTCTGCCTGGCCTTGCGTGTATTCGCCAACGAGAGAGGCGCACTCGCGACGTTTACCGGTGATGCAACGGCTCGGCTGTACGCAGGGATGGACGAGTTTTAGTGTCCGCTCCGGCCCCACGTGGGCCAACCCCCTGCCGCTACAGGTACCCCGCCATCCCTATGGGCAATGCAGTACCTGTGGCAGCGGGCTCGCCCACGTGCAGGCCGGTGCAGACAAACCTTAGCGATAGGTCGGCAGGGCAAACCGCTGCTGGCTCTGCAACATGGTGATCACCGGCAGCTCACTGGCCTGCTCGGCCAGGTCACGGCGAATCGCGCTGATCGCCCAGGACAGCTGCTCGGCGCTATGCAGTTGCCCGTAGGTCAACACGCGGCGGGTGACCTTGCCGTCAGCGGCGCGCAGGGTCAGCAGGACACCGCCATCTGGGCGAGGCTGGGTGGTGACCTGGTAGGCCGAGAACACCGAGACGAACTTTTCCTGGATGAGGTCCATATCAACTCCTGACTGAATGTGT
The DNA here is from genome assembly GCF_042902325.1 of Pseudomonas sp. NPDC012596. NCBI lineage: Bacteria > Pseudomonadati > Pseudomonadota > Gammaproteobacteria > Pseudomonadales > Pseudomonadaceae > Pseudomonas > Pseudomonas sp. NPDC012596. The sequence goes on from NZ_JBIBEB010000020.1 coordinate 43,452, forward strand.
GGGCAGACGTGAGTTGATGGTTGCAGTGACCGTGCCAATCCTGATGTTCTGTAAAAGTCCTTTTAAATCAGTGGTTTGTAATAATTTTCAAGAGGGGTTACCGTGCAGGCTGCATGGTCGTGCATTTTGCACAATGCAATTTGCACGAGGCGGGCAATGCCTATCAGCCTCATAGAATCTGAACCTTTGACCCGCTAAGCAGGCCTGACAAACAATTAGGCAATCTTTTCTGCCAGGAGGTTCAAGATGTCCGACCAACCCGCTCCCGCCGCCATGACCGATGAAGAAACCGCAGCGTTTGCCGAGCAGGTTTTCGAGCGGGCCCGCCAAGGCGATTGGCAAATGCTCGAGCGCCTTTTGGCCAGTGGGTTGCCGGCCAACCTGCGCAACCACAAGGGCGATACCTTGCTGATGCTGGCCAGTTACCACGGCCACCACCAGGCGGTATCCGTGCTGCTTGCCCATGGGGCCGACCCCTTGCTCGCCAATGACAACGGCCAGTTGCCAATCGCCGGCGCCGCGTTCAAGGGCGACCTGGCGATGATCCGCCTGCTGCTGGAAAACGGCGTGCCGGTGGATGCCGCAGCACAGGACGGGCGTACTGCGCTGATGCTGGCGGCCATGTTCAACCGCAGTGAGATCCTCGAGTACCTGCTGGCTGCAGGGGCCGACCCGGCACGCCAGGATGCGCGCGGCGCCACCGCACTGATGGCGGCGCAAACCATGGGGGCTGCGGACACCGCTGCACGCCTGCAGGCGCTGGCCGGCTAACCGTCGGGGGGCGTTTGCGGCTATCCTAGGCGACTTTTCACCCGCCGCAGGCCCCCTTCATGAAAAACCAGTTGCTCGAATTCATCAGCCTCATCGCCGCCGGCTGCATGCGCGATGAAGACATCGAGCGCATTGCCGACGAAGCCGCCCAGGCCTACGCCGACCCCGCCACCTTCCTTGCCGCCAACCCGGACATCAACTACGACGACAGCTTCCCGATCCCGCTGGGCGAGTGGGTTGTGCTTGGCAGCCTGCCGGACACCGTGGTGTTCCAGGCCGACAGCTATCAGGACCTGTTCCAGCAGATCAGTGACTCGTTCGACAAGAGCGTGCCGTTCAACCTCAAGCCCAAGCAGCTGGCGCGTACCGAGCCGCTGACGGCGTTGAATCGCATTCAGGTGCAGATGGGCGCCTTGAACAAAGAGGCCGGCGGTTATGTGCTGCTCAACTTCAGCCAGTTGCTCGACGACGAGCTGCAGGTGGTGATGGTGGGCCAGAACGACCTGGCGCGCGTGCTGGAGTTGGGCAGCGAGCTGGGGATCAAGGTTGAGCCGGCCCTGGAGGCCTTGAAGGTCGCAGTTCACGTCTGAAGTCAGGTTGTCAGCACTGGCCCTATCGCCGGCAAGCCGGCTCCCACGCCGACCCCACCGAACCTGAGGACGGTGATACCCCAGTGGGAGCCGGCTTGCCGGCGATAGGGCCAGTGCAGCCACTGTACCAATCAGCTCAGCGCCGTATCCAGGAACATCATCACCGCAAACCCGCCCATCAGGCCCAGGGTCGCCGACGTCTGGTGACCATTACGGTGGGTTTCGGGAATCACCTCGTGGGACACCACGAAGATCATCGCTCCCGCCGCCAGCCCCATGCTGATCGGGTAGGCCAGCGCAAAACCAGTGGAAATCCCCAAGCCGATCACCGCGCCCAGCGGTTCCATCAGCCCCGAACCGACTGCCACCAGCGCTGCTTTTAAATTCGACAACCCGGTTGCACGCAAGGCCAGGGCCACGGCCAGGCCTTCGGGGATGTCCTGAATGGCAATGGCACTGGTCAGCGGCAGGCCGATGTTCATGTCACCGTTGGCGAAGCTCACCCCAATCGCCATGCCCTCGGGCAGGTTGTGCAGGGTGATCGCCAGCACGAACAGCCACACCCGGCTAATGCGTTCCGCCTCGGGGCCGCACGGGCCCGTGCTTTCATGTTCGTGCGGGGTGAAGCGGTCCAGGCCGAGCATCAGCAGCACGCCCAGGGCCATGCCCAGCACCACGGTAAAGGCCGCAGCCGGGCCACTGCCGGTGATCTCGCGGGCCGCATCCAGGCCCGGCAGTATCAACGAGAACGAACTGGCGGCAAGCATCATGCCGGCAGCAAAGCCCAGCATTACATCCTGGCTGCGCGCGCTGACATCCCGCAGCACTACCGCCAGCACCGCGCCCAGCGCCGTGGCGCCAAAGCCGGACAAACCGCCCAGCAGCGCCAGGTGCAGGTTGTCGGCATGGTCGCCATTGATGGCGTTCCAGAAGCTTGCCGCCAGCAGCACGATCACCGCCAGCAGGCTGACCCCAAGGCCCGCGCTGAGCCATGGGGTGTTCACCACCTGTTGCCGCCAGGCGCTCAGCAAAGAGGGTTGGGCAGCGCTTTGGGTATGGGCTGGGGGCATGCGAACCTCGAATCGATGAATAACTGCAGTTTATCCAGTGACCTGTGGGGCAGGCCAAGGATTCCCTTCTATCGACGTGATAGCTGGCTATGCTGTGCAGCATGCACCTTCAACGGGAGTTTGGGCATGGGTTCCACTTTCAACGGCCTGGTTGGCCTGATCATTCTGGCCCTGGACATCTGGGCAATCCTCAATGTGATCAAGAGTGGCAGGGAGGTCGGGGTCAAGGTGCTGTGGATTCTGCTGATCGCCTTGCTGCCGGTGATCGGGCTGGTGATCTGGGCGATCGCAGGGCCCAGGGGGAATGTGCGGATCGGGTAGGGGCACTTTGCTGGCACGGACAAAATCAGCAACAGCCCCGTGACAAAATTTTCACATTGGTTTAAACAGAATCCGCACCCGCACAATGCTGCGTTGGTCTAGCGCCGGCGCCATCCCCGCAAACACGCAATCCTAGGATCTCCCCATTCATGGCTAACACGGATGCCTTGAAGCAACAGGGCGCGCGAGCTTTTTCGCCGACCTTGAAATCGCACCTGGCCTACACGCTGCTAAGCGGCCTGGTGATCATGTTGATGCTCAGCCTGGTTCGCCTGGCACTGCTGGTCTACAACAGCGACATGATCGGCGACACCCCTTACTCGACGGTCGCAGAGGGCTTCCTCAACGGTTTGCGCTTCGACCTGCGGGTGGTGGTGTACCTGAGCATTCCGCTGCTGCTGGCCATCCTGAGCCCTTGGGCCATGGCCCAGCGCGGCCTGTTCCGCTTCTGGCTGACCATCACCTCGAGCGTGGTGATGTTCCTCGGCCTGATGGAAATGGACTTCTACCGCGAGTTCCACCAACGCCTCAACGGCCTGGTCTTCCAGTACATCAAGGAAGACCCGAAAACCGTAATGAGCATGCTCTGGTACGGCTTCCCGGTAGTCCGCTACCTGCTGGCGTGGCTGTTCGGCACCTGGCTGCTGAGCCTGCTGTTCAAGGGCATCGACCGCCTGACCCGTGGTAATGGGCTGCAGCACGTGGCGCCGTGGTACAACCGCCTGGCGGTGTTCATGGTGATTCTGCTGGTGGCCGTGGTTGCCGCCCGTGGCACCTTGCGCCAAGGCCCGCCGATGCGTTGGGGTGATGCCTTCACCACCGATTCCAACTTCGTCAACCAACTGGGCCTGAACGGTACCCTGACCCTGATCGATGCCGCGAAGAGCCGCTTCGGCGAAGACCGCGCCAACATCTGGAAGCCGGTATTGGAGCAGAACCTCGCCACGCAGACCGTGCGTGAGCAGCTGCTGACCCCGCACGACACCCTGGTTGACGCAGACGAGGCCGCCATCCGCCGTGACTTCGTGCCGCCGGCCGAGCGTACCCTGCCGATCAAGAACGTCGTGGTGATCCTCATGGAGAGCTTCGCCGGCCATTCGGTAGGCGCACTGGGCAGCCCGAACAACATCACCCCGTACTTCGACAAGCTGGCAAAAGAAGGGCTGTTGTTCGACCGCTTCTTCTCCAACGGCACGCATACCCACCAGGGCATGTTCGCCACCATGGCCTGCTTCCCCAACCTGCCAGGTTTCGAATACCTGATGCAGACCCCGGAAGGCGGCCACAAGCTGTCCGGCCTGCCAGCGCTGCTCAGCGCCCGTGACTACGATGATGTGTACGTCTACAACGGCGATTTTGCCTGGGACAACCAGTCCGGGTTCTTCGGCAACCAGGGCATGACCACCTTCATCGGCCGTAACGACTTCGTCAACCCGGTGTTCTCCGACCCAACCTGGGGCGTGTCCGACCAGGACATGTTCGACCGTGGTAACGAGGAGCTGGCCAAGCACGATGGCAAGAAGCCGATCTACGCACTGCTGCAGACGCTGTCCAACCACACGCCGTATGCACTGCCCAAGGACCTGCCGGTAGAGAAGGTCACCGGCCAGGGCCGCCTGGACGAGCACCTCACCGCCATGCGCTATTCCGACTGGGCGCTGGGCCAGTTCTTCGAGAAGGCGCGCAAGGAGCCGTACTTCAAGGACACCCTGTTCGTCATCGTCGGCGACCACGGTTTCGGCAACCACCAGCAGGTCACCGAACTCGACCTGGGTCGCTTCAACGTGCCACTGCTGCTGATTGCCCCGGGTATCCAGGAGAAGTTCGGTGCGCTCAACCACACTGTCGGTACCCAGGTCGACATCGTCCCGACCATCATGGGCCGGCTCGGTGGCCAGGCGCGCCACCAGTGCTGGGGCCGCGACCTGCTCAACCTGCCTGAGGGCGACCAAGGCGTGGGCATGATCAAACCGTCGGGCAGCGAGCAGATCGTGGGCTTGGTGCAGGGTGACCGCATCCTCATCGAGTCCAAGGACATGACCCCGCGCATGTACCGCTACCAGCTGGGCAGCGAGTTCAAGGCCGAGCTGATCGAAAGCCCGGACCAGCCGCAGATGCTCAAGCAGCTCGAGGCCTACATCCAGACGGCGACCAAGAGCCTGCTGGACAACACGGCGGGTGTGGTGCACGGCACACCTAAGTAACTGAACCCATCGCCGGCAAGCCGGCTCCCCCAGGTAGGCCACTGAACCAACGAACAGTGGGGCCCTGTGAGAGCCGGCTTGCCGGCGATGAGCCCACCACTGGCTGCAACTGACTGAACAAATCCCTCCGCCCACGGTCAAGCATTTACAGGCATCACACCCGATGTTCTCTGCTTGAGAGGGCTATTCGATGAAAGAGTGGGAAGTCATTTTTGCTGACCAGAAAGGCGAGCCAACCACGCTGGTACTGCTCGGTGAGCAGTGCCCTAGCGAGGAGGAAGCGGCCCGCGCCATTCGTTCGCATCTATTCCCCGTCATGGACGAGTTGGACCTCAACGACTTCCAGGACCGCGCCCCGTCGCCCACTGCACGCTGGCTCAAAGAGCAGAACGGCGTGATCATCACCCGCATTCAAGAAGCTTCCTGACCCGCAAGTTGGCGTGGTGCCCTTGCAGGCACTACGCTGCAGGGAGGTGTTGGCCTGTTCTGCGGGGCTGCACCTGTTCCATTCGCGTCTTGCATCAGCTCGATCTGCCCGGCCATGCCGGCGGGTGCGTAGTGCACGGAAAGTCTATCCATTGCGTTATTCGGGAGGACGATTCATGAGCAGCCACGACGATATCAGCAGCAATGTCCTGCGCCAGATGAAAGCAGGCGGTTTTGACTTCAGCCAGATCCATCCCATCGAGTTCTACGCGGTATTTCCAGATGAAGCCGGCGCGCGAAGAGCGGCCGGGCAGTTTCGCGGCGAGTCACTCAATGCTCAGGTGCGTGAACGGGATGATGGTGCGTGGCACCTGGAACTGAGCAAGATCATGTATGCCACCTACGGTGGTATCGGTGACTTTGAAGAAGCCTTCGAGCAGGTCGTTTCACCCTATGGCGGTGAAGTAGAGGGGTGGGGCGTCAAGCAAGAGCGGCCGAGGGCCTGAGCCTTTCGCGGTATCTGTTACGCCGATAAACCCGCTGTCACAGGTGCATCACCGGCCATGAGTGCTGTTGTGTGCCTGTGAGTGCGGGTTTACCCACGAAAATGGCGTCGTCATTCTCAAGGCCTGCGCCCAGCCATATGTTTCAAATAAGCCAGCAGCGCATCCAGTTCCTGCTCACTCAACACGCTTTCGGCAAAGCCAGGCATGCGCGCCTGCGGCCATTGCCGCAAGCTCTGCGGGTTGCGAATGTACTGGCGCAAGAACCCAGGCTGGAAATACTCAGTCGGGTTGTGCGGCACATTCAGGTCTGGCCCGAACTGCGCGTCCCCTGCGCCGTTTAGCCGATGGCAGGCCAGGCAGTTCTGTTGGAACAGGGCAAAGCCTTGGCGCACCGGGTCATCGGTAGCCAGCTTCGGATCGGGTAGCAGGGCGGGGAAGCGAGCCTCGACGGCGGCCAGGCGGCGGATCGTGGCGATTTGAAAGGGCCATTGCTCGGGCCGGATGCCGCTAGCCTGCGGGTCGGTCCAAACCAGGTAGAACGGCCCGGCGCTTGGCTTGCCCTTGCCCAGCGCCGGCCACGGTTTTGTCGGCTCCTCAATGGCCAGCCAGGCGCGTGCCGGGCCATCCTGCAGCAGCGGTGCTGCGGGCATTTCGGCAGCAAAGCCGTCCAGCGCGACGGCTTGCAGATGGTCATCCGCTTTGATGCCCTGCAGCAGCGTGGCCAATGGGACGGCGCGATAGCGCATGGGCCGTTTGTAGGAAACGTCCTGATCGACACTGATCTCGCGTGCCTGCGGCAGGCTCAGCAGCTGCGCGCTGTCCCACTGGCGCGACAGGCTCCCCAACTCCAGGTGCAGTTGCGCTGCCTGCAGCGGCAGGCTGAATAGAAGGGCTAGCAGGGCAAAGCAGGGGCGCATGGGCAATCTCCGACCGTCATGGCCGGCAGGTTACCTGTGCAATGCCCGTAAAGGCCACAGCCACCGTCATCCGAACAAACGTGTGAGGTTTGGCAGGATCAGCAGCAAGGTCGTGGCAAATAAAATGAGCCCAGCTTGGCGAAGTTTCGATTGTCTGAACATGGCGGACCGCCTTCTTGTTGTTATTCCTGAATACCCGTTGGCTTCCCTGTCGCGCTTCGGGTCGATCACCGTGGCGTGATTCACGCCCGTACTGCTTACCTCTTAAAATCGATATACAACCAACAGTAGGGCGAACGTTATCCATGTTTCAGAACGCTTTGTTCTAACAACTGTGATAAGCAATCGCCATCTGCTATGAGGCCATGGGCCAGCTCGCTGACACGCTCTGGCTAGACGGCTGCGGATACCCCCGTCACAACCCGACAAAATGTGACCGTTCGTCAGTGCAGCCTACTTGCTTGTACGGGTCTTTCGCGTCAGTCTCTACAGCAGATTCCCACTCATGTCGTTCAGGACTATCCCTATGTCGTTACGCATCTGCATCCTTGAAACCGATGTCCTGCGACCGGAGTTGACCGCGCAGTACCAGGGCTACGGAAGGATGTTCGAGCAGCTCTTCTCGCGGCAGCCGATCGCAGCCGAGTTTTGTGTGTACAACGTGATGAACGGCGACTATCCCGCCGATGACGAACGCTTTGACGCCTACCTGGTAACCGGTAGCAAGGCTGATTCGTTTGGCACAGACGCGTGGATCCAGACCCTCAAGGCCTACCTGCTAAAGCTCTACGAGCGTGGCGAGAAACTGTTGGGCGTCTGTTTTGGTCATCAGTTGCTGGCGTTGACGCTGGGTGGCAAGGCCGAGCGCGCCGACAAGGGCTGGGGGGTAGGCATTCACCGCTATTCACTGGCGGCGCATGCCCCCTGGATGGACCCGGAGGTTTCCGAGCTGACTCTGCTGATCAGCCATCAGGACCAAGTGACCGAGCTGCCGGAAGGCGCCACGGTGATTGCCTCGAGTGATTTCTGCCCGAATGCGGCCTACCACATTCGTGACCAGGTGCTGTGCTTCCAGGGCCACCCGGAGTTCGTCCATGATTACTCGCGGGCACTGCTCGATGCGCGCCAGGAGTACCTGGGGGATGAGGTTTACCACAAGGCAGTGGCGAGCCTGGCCACCGAGCATCAGGGCGACCTGGTCGGGGAGTGGATGATGCGTTTCGTGCAGCAACCGGCCAAGTCGAACGGTAGCGCTGCCTGAGCCTGATGGGCCGCGTTGCAGCCTGCTGACAGAGGCGCTCCTGCAGGGGCGGCTTCGCGTCGCGAAAGGGCCGCAGCGCGGCCCCGAGACTTTACAGCCAGCCCGATTTCTTGAAGCTCGCGAACAACCCCGCACAGCCCAGCCCAATCACCCCCAGCACCGCGAAGTAGCCGTAGTTCCAGCTCAGCTCAGGCATGTTCTGGAAGTTCATCCCGTAAATCCCCGCAATTGCCGTAGGGAAGGCCAGGATCGCCGCCCACGCTGCAAATTTGCGCTGCACCAGGCTTTGCCGGGAAGACTCCAGCAACATGCCGATCTCGATGGTCTGGCTGGCAATGTCGCGGATCCCGGACAAGTCTTCCATCTGCCGCGTCACGTGGATCTGCACGTCGCGAAAGTACGGGCGCATGTTCTTGTCGATGAACGGGAAGCTCAGGCGCTGCAGCTCCTCGCTCACCTCCACCATCGGTGCCACATAGCGGCGCAGGCGCAGGATGTCGCGGCGCAGGCCGTGCAGGCGACGAATGTCCTCTTCGAGCAGCGAGCCGCTGAGTACGCTCTGTTCCAGCTCCTCGATCTCGCCATGTATGGCTTCGCTGACGGGCTGGTAATTTTCCGTAACGAAGTCGAGCAAGGCATACAGCACGAAGTCTTCGCCGTGTTCCAGCAGCAGCGGCCGCGCTTCGCAGCGCTGGCGCACCAGGGCGTAGGATTTCGAGTGGCCATTGCGGCAGGTGATGATGTAGCCATTGCCGGCGAAGATGTGGGTCTCGATGAATTCCAGCTTGCCCTCATGGCGCACGGGCGAGTAGGTGACGATGAATAGCGCATCACCGAAGGTTTCAAGCTTCGGCCGGCTGTGCTTCTCCAGCGCGTCCTCGATGGCCAGTTCGTGCAGGTTGAACTGGCGCTGCAGGTTGGCCAGTTCTTCGGCGTTGGGCTCTTCCAAGCCAATCCAGACGAAATGCCCTGGCTTTTGCGCCCACTCGCTGCCTTGGTCAATGCTGATGTTGGTGACCTTTCTGCCGGCGCTGTACACCGCCGATGCCACGACTCGACCCATGGTAATCCACTTGTCCGGTTGAACACGGGTTACAGCTTGGGCTGTATAGCGTAGGAGGGCAACCTACGGCTGAGGCAACTCACCTTCCATGCGGTCGATGCACTGTTGCATCTGCCCGCGGCACTGCTCGATCAACGCCGGCAGGTCCTGCTGGGTAAGCCCGGCTGTAGCGATCGGGGGCAGCGAACGCACCACCACCATGCGCTGGCGCCAGCGGTTCAGGCTCAGGCGCCGGGCATAGCGGCTGACGCACACCGGTACGATCGGCACGCCTGCGTCGATGGCCATATGGAAGGCCCCCTTCTTGAACGCCAGCAGCTGTTGTTCGGGGTTGCGCGTGCCCTCGGGGAAGATCCAGATCGAGGTGTCGTCGCGCAGGATGCGGGTAGTCACCTGCATCGCCCTGCGCGCCTGGTAGGCGTTCTTGCGGTCGATCAGCACATTGCCGCCCAGCCAGAACAGCTGCCCGAACAGTGGGATCCAGCCCAGGCTTTTCTTGCCGATGGCGACCGTGCGTTGCGGCACCACGTGGCCGAGGATGAACAGATCGAAGTTGGACTGGTGGTTGGCGACGATCACGCAGCCGGGCGGCTGGTCCCACAGCGGGCCGACCTCGGCCTTGACCTTGATGCGCATCAGCCAGGTGGCTGGCAGGCTGTAGAGGCGGGCGAAGAGGCGGCTGTTGTCACGGTTGAACGGGCGCAGCAGCCCGATGAGCAGGCCAATGACCCCAACCAGCAGGAAGTGCAGCCCCAGCAGGAGCATGCGAAGGCAGTAAAGCATGGTATGACTCACACCAGACGGTCGCGGTGCAGTGTACGGTTGTGCACTGTGTTGGGCAAACCCTGGTGTTGTGGCTGATGGCGCTATCGCCGGCAAGCCGGCCGCATTAAGGCGCAAGCACGCTACGCCTGTAGGAGCTGGCTTGCCGGCGATGGGGCCGGTACCGTCAGCCCATATGCTCCTGATCCAGCTCGATGGCCTTGTCCAGCACATCCAGCAGCCCTTTGCGCACTTTCAACTTGGTGTTCTTGTGCGCCAGCATGTTCAGCTTCTTCAGTTCACGCGCCGCAGCCAGGGCGGTGTCCTGCAGTTGCTCGGCCGGTACCACCTTGTCGAGAAAGCCGGCCTCTACCGCACCCTGCGGGTCAAAGATCTCGGCATTGTTCACCGAGCGCTGGAAGGCCGCGCGGCTCAAGCGGTCGCGGGCCAGTTCGATACCGGCATGGTGCATGGTCATGCCGATCTGGACCTCGTTCAGGCAGATCTTGTAAGGCCCTTCGACACCGATACGGTAGTCGGCCGACAACAACAGGAAGGCCCCTTTGGCCACCGCGTTGCCCGGGCAGGCGACAATCACCGGAAACGGGTGCGAAAGCAGGCGACGGGCCAGGGTGGAACCGGCGGTGACCAGGCTGACTGCTTCCTTCGGCCCGGCCGTCATCACTTTAAGGTCGTAGCCGCCGGACAGGATGCCCGGCTGGCCAGTGATGATCACTACGGCCCGTTCGTCCTTGGCGCGATCGAGGGCGGCATTGAACGCGTCGATGACATCCGGCGAGATGGCGTTGACCTTGCCGTTGTTCAGGGTCAGGGTGGCGATGCCGTCTTCGGCATGGTAGGTAATCAGCTCGCTCATGGCAGAGTCCTTTAGGTGGCGTGACGATGACGTTACCCAGCGCCGTAGGCCAGGTAAAGCAGCAAGGCTGACTGGCCAGTCAGTAGCAGGGCTGAACGCCTTTGCGCACCGGGGTAGAGCGTTGCCAGCCCGTAAAAGCGCAGGCGAGATTGGCAGCATTGCCCTGACAACCTCGGGTTTTTATCGGTTTGGCTTAAATGCATGAAAAAACTGAAAAAAATGCTTGCCAAGGTAAAGCTCTTCCACTAAATTAGCGCGCCTCGACAGGGTGAATGCCTTGAAGAGAAAACGGTGAAGTGTCCGAGTGGTCGAAGGAGCACGCCTGGAAAGTGTGTATACGAGAAATCGTATCAAGGGTTCAAATCCCTTCTTCACCGCCACATTCTGCGAAAAGCCCCCGAACTGCAAAGTTCGGGGGCTTTTTGTTTCAGGGGTAGTAGGGGCCGCGTCCAAGGTCAGCAGAGCATCTGTGGGAGCGGGCTTGCCCCGCGAATGGGCCGCAAAGCGGCCCCGCAGACCTCAGAAACTCACCGACGCCGACAGCCGCGCCGTCCTCGGCGCCCCCTGGAACAGGTAGTTGTCCCCCAGGTAATCGCCCACATCCCGCCAGTAGCGCTTGTCGAACAGGTTATCCACGGTCAGCCGCAGCACCGTCTCATAGCCACCCACACGCGTGCGATACCGGGTACCGACATCGAACACCGTATACCCACCCACCTCGACATTCCCCGCCTGGCTCGCATACTTGCTGGCGCTGTAGCGCGCGCCGCCAAGCAGTGCCAGGCCAGGGACCGGCAGGCTGTAGTCGGCTTGCAGGGCGGCACGCAGGCGCGGCACGTTGATCGCCTGATGGTCCTCGTAGGCATCGGTACCACTGTTCTTGACCCGTGCGCGAATCGCTGCGGCGCTGGCCTGGACCTGCAGGTTCGAGGTCACCCAGCCGCTGGCACCCAGCTCCAGGCCGATGTTCTTCTGCTGGCCTTGCTGCACGTAGGTGAAACGGCCATCGCCTTGCGGGCGGGCGTACTGATAGGCCTGGCGGATCTGAAACAGCGCGGCGCTGAAGCTCATGCCTTGCCAGTCGCGCTTGATGCCCAGCTCAAGTTGCTGCGACAGGGTGGGGGCGAGGATTTCGGCAGCGTTGCTGGCAAACCAAGGGGCGGTGCCCCCGGCCGACAAACCCTTCGAGTAGCTGGCGTACAGGGTGGTGTCCAGGCGCGGTTTGTAGATCAGTGCGGCATTGGGCAGCAGCTGATATTGCCGGGTGTGGCGCCCGGCCACGCCGTTCTCGTCCCAGGTTTTTTCGTCCAGGCGCACTTCACGGGCGCCAAGCACGGCTTGCCAGTGCTCGTTCAAGGTGATGCGGTCGCTGACGAACAGGCCGTACTGGCGGCTGTCCAGGCGCCGCTCGCTACTGCCAACGGGCTTGTCCGAAGGGGCCACGGCAGGCGCGCCGGTGTAGATGTTGCCGCTGCCGACCCACTCGTTGTAGTAGGGGCGCTGGTCCAGAGTGCGTCGTTGGGCGCTGCTGCCGGCCGTCAGTTCGTGGCTTACGCCAAGGGCATCGAAACGGCCGTTGAGCATGGCCTGCGCCTCGTCCGTGCGGCGGGTGTCATCAGGGCTGCGGAAATCATAGATGTCGTAGTCGCCTTGCGGGCTGAAGTGCGACTGCCAGCCACCTTCGCTGCCCCAGGCAAACGCGCTGTAGTCATCGATCACCACGTGGCTGCGCGAGGCGCTGAGCGTGCCGCTCCAGTTATCGTTGAAGCGGTACTGGAAGCGTCCGCCCAGGTTCAGCGAATCGTTCTGCACAGGCTTGGCCCAGTGCTGATAGGCCAGCCTGTCATCGGGGTCGATGCCGTGCGGCACTTCGCTGCCGCCCAGCAGTTGATAGCCCGGCACCGAGCGCTGCTCGCGGTGCTGGTATTCGGCATCCAGTTGCAGGGTGGCATCGGCGCTGATCTGCCAGTCGAAGGCCAGGGATGCGAAGTCGCGCTTGCCATCGGCATGGTCGACGTACGAGCGGATGTCCTCATGGGCGAGGTTGGCGCGCAGGCCGAACTGCCGTTCGCTGCCGAACCAGCCGCCCAGGTCGGTGGCCAGGTAGCGCTCGCCCTGCTCGTTGGTCGAAACGGTTACGCTGCGTACATCTTCGGCGCGCTTGGTCACGTAGTTGATCAACCCGCCAGGCTCGGACACGCCGCTTTGCAGGCCGGACAAGCCTTTGAGCAGTTCGACCTGCTGCTTGTTTTCCAGGGCTACGTTCTGCTCGCCGACAATGGTCTGGCCATTGATGCGGTAGCTGCTGGCGGCGTTCAGTTCGAAGCCGCGGACGTTGAAGTTTTCGTAGTAGCCGATAGGCGCATAACTTTCGCCGACCGAGGCGTCGCTTTGCAGCACCTCGCTGAGCTGGCGTACCTGCCGGTCTTCGATCAGTTGCTGGCTGAACACGCTGACCGATGCCGGGGTATCGAGCAGCGGTGCGGCCTGGAACCCGCCTACTGCGGCCTCGCGCACCTGATAGCCTTCGTTGCCGTAGGTGTCGGACACCTGCACGGGGGCGAGGGTGACACTGCTGTCAGCCAAACCGTGAGGGCTGTGCAAGGCCAGGCCCAGGCTGAGCAGGCTCAGGGGCAGGCGGGGGCGGGGCAGGGGCATGCGAGGTCCTTGATGGGCGAGATTGCACCGGCCTCTTCGCGGGCAAGCCCGCTCCTACAGGCACGGCACCGCTTTCAACGGCGGCGCCATGCCTGTAGGAGCGGGCTTGCCCGCGAAGAGGCCGGTGCAGACAAAAAGTGCCGCATCTTATCAGGCCCATGCAGCCCAGAGCGCGCCCGAGATGCTTATTCGCCTTTAGCCGGCCGCCGGTGCTGGCGCCAGCTGTCATCGATCTTTGACCAGGTCTTGCCATCGGTGATGGCCATCAGCTTGCGGCCATCCTTGAACGTGGCAAGAAAGGTGGCTTCCTCCTCCTTGCCACCGAGCCACAGCCCCGCCAGCAGGCCCACCGGGCCAGCCACCAGGGCGCCGGCCACGCCCCAGCCCAGTGCAGTGCCCAGGCTCCGGCTGGTCTCAAGGCTGGCGAGCTGCAGGTCGCTGATACGTGTAAGGGAAATCCGCTCGCCAGGCGAAGGGCTGCGCGGGGTCTTGAGTGTGAGCGATCCATTGCGATACTCGCCTTCACCTTGCAAGAAATCGCCGGATTGCACCGTGAGTCTTGTCATTGAGTCGTCCTGTCAGTGAAAGGGGCTTGGCCAGCACCTACTGAAGCGCTGGCACGTCGGGCAAGTCAACGAGCAGGCGACGGAGGGTCGTGTGGCGCTATGCCGTGCAGGCCCTCGCAGGCCGCTTGCGCTTGCGTTCGGCCCAACCCCATACCAGCAGGGCCAGCGCGCCGATCAGCAACCCTGCCACCACGATGCCCTTCCAGCCTGAATGCTGGAACAGCTGCGTGCCCAGCAACGAGCCTAGCGCGCCGCCGATGAAATAACAGGTGATGTAGCCGGCATTGAGCCGAGTACGTGCCTCGGGCCGCAGGGCAATCACCGCATTCTGGTTGCTCACGTGCACCAGTTGAACGGCCAGGTCGAGCACCAGCACGCCCAGCAGCAATGCCGCCAGTGAGTGCTCGGCAAAGCCCAGCGGTACCCATGACAGCAACAGTGCCACCAGGCCCACCGTGGTGCCCAGCGAGCCCTTGCCGCGGTCTGCCAGGCGCCCGGCCCAGTTGGCCGACAGCGCGCCCGCTGCGCCGGCAAGGCCGAACAGGCCGATTACCGCGTCGGAATAATGGTAAGGCTCGCGGGCCAGGAGGAACGCCAGCGGCGTCCAGAACAGGGCGAACAGGCTGAATGCCAGCAACCCCAGCAGCGAACGCAGCCGCAGCACCGGCTCCTCGATGAACAGGCGGAACACCGAGCCGATCAGCGCCGGGTACTTCAGCCCAGCGTGGCTGTGGTGTTGCGGCAGGCTGCGGTACAGGGCGAAGGCGGTGATCGCCATCAGCACGGCAGCCAGCACATAGATGCTGCGCCAACCGCCCAGCTCCGCCATGAAACCGGCAGCGGTGCGTGCCAGCAAGATGCCCAGCAGCAGGCCGCTCATCAGTGTGCCCACCGCTCGCCCGCGCTGGTGCGGCTCGCTCAAGGTCGCCGCCATGGGCACGAGGATTTGCGCCACCACCGAGAAAAGGCCGGTGAGCGCGGTACCGAGGAGCAACCATGGCAGGTTTGGTGCGCAGGCGCTGATCAACAGGCCCAGGGTGGATATCGCCGACATCACCACGATAAGGCGGCGTTGCTCGAACAGGTCTCCCAGTGGCGCCAGCAGCAGCAGGCCGGCGCCATAGCTGAGTTGTGCGGCGATGACGATACTGCCGGCACTGGCGGTGCTCAGGCCGAACTGTTCGGCGATGCTGTGCAGCAATGGCTGTGCATAGTAGTTGCTAGCCACGGCCAGGCCGGTGGCGGTGGCCATCAGCAGGATCAGGGCGCGGCTCAAACTCGGGGCGTTCATGGCAATCTCGTGCGGGCAGTGGTCAGTGGCAATCAGTATCGGGAACTGCCAGGCATGACGCCAACGTAGGGTTATCAGGTTATCCGCAAAGGTTGCCGGTACTCGCCGTTTCGCAGGCCTGCACCGGCAACCTCCTCAGTCAGGCAGCGAAACCACCGTCGGCGGTCAGGCTGGCACCGGTGATATAGCCGGCTTCCGGGCCCGCCAGGTAGGCCACGAAGCTGGCAATTTCGTCGACCTGGCCGTATCGCCCAATCGCCATCAACGGGATAAGGCTCTCGGCAAACTCGCCGCTGGCCGGGTTCATGTCGGTGTCCACCGGGCCTGGTTGCACGTTGTTCACGGTGATCCCCTGTGGCCCCAGGTCGCGCGCCATACCTTTGGTGAGGCCGACCAGCGCCGACTTGCTCATGGCATAGGGCGCACCGCCGGCAAACGGCATGCGTTCGGCATTGGTGCTGCCGATGTTGATGATCCGCCCGCCCTGGCCCATGTAGCGGGCGGCGGCCTGGCTGGCGACAAATACGCTGCGTACGTTGATGGCCAAGGTGCGGTCGAAGTCGGCGAGGTCGAACTCCGCCAGCGGTGCCACGGCCAGTACGCCGGCGTTGTTGACCAGGATGTCGAGGCGGCCGAAGGCTTTCACGGTGTCGTCCACCGCCAGTTGCACGGCTGCGGCGTCAGCGCTGTCGGCGCGCAAGGCAAGCGCTTGACCACCGGCTGCCTTGACCTCTTCGACCAGGTCGTTGGCCGGGCCTTCCGAGCTTGCGTAGGTGAAGGCAACCTGGGCGCCTTCGCGGGCCAGGCGGCGCACGATGGCGGCGCCGATGCCGCGAGAACCGCCCTGGATCAGGGCGACTTTGCCTTCGAGAGTAAGTTGCTTGGACATGCTGATCTCCTGCTGGAAGCAAGGCCGAATGCCTTGGATGGGCGCAGTATCGGCCGATGATTACCTGCTGATAAGATGGCAATCGCTATTGGCAGAGTAAACCTTTGGTTGGTAATCATGGCCATGGAATCTTTCAACGCCCTCGAGTGTTTCATCCGCAGCGCCGAGGTCGGCAGCTTCGCCGAAGCGGCCCGCCGCCTGAGCCTGACGCCGGCAGCGGTGGGCAAACATGTCGCTCAGCTTGAGGCGCGCCTCGGTGTACGGCTGTTCCAGCGTAGTACGCGCAAGCTGACCCTGACCGAAGCCGGGCAGCGATTTCTGGGCGAGGTCAGCGACAGCTTTCGCACCATCCAGTATGCCGTGGCCAACCTGGCCAGTGCCGAAGGCCAGCCGGCCGGGCTGTTGCGGGTGAGCATGGGTACCGTGTTTGGCAGGTTGTACGTGTTGCCGTTGCTCGGGGAGTTTCTGCGGCGCTACCCGGCAATTACCCCGGACTGGCATTTCGACAACCGCCAGGTGGACCTGATCGGCCAGGGCTTCGATGCCGCGATCGGCGGCGGGTTCGAACTGCCGCTGGGGGTTGTGGCGCGTAAGCTGACGCCGGCACATCGCGTGTTGGTGGCGGCGCCTGCGTACCTGGCCCGGCACGATGCGATCAAGGAGCCACAAGCGCTGCAGCGCCATGCCGGCATCCTTATTCGCTCACCCCAGACCGGCCGCGTGCGCTCCTGGCCCTTGACCAGCCGCTGGCAGGCGCAGCAGCCGTTGCAGTTACGCCAGGCAATGACCATGAGCGACTCGGATGCAGCCTGCGCGGTGGCCCAGCAAGGGGTGGGCATTGCCTTGGTCAGCCTGCCGTTTGCCGTGCCTTATCTGGAGGCGGGGCAACTGCAACGGGTGTTGCCAGACTGGTATGTGGATGATGGGCATATCAGCCTGTATTACGCCGAACACAAGCTGCTACCCGGCAAGACCCGAGCGTTCATCGATTTTGTGCAGGAGCAGTTTGCCGAGCGCGGGTTGGCGGCCAAATTCGATGCGTTGACCGGGGTTGAACGGTGAACGTGCAGGCTTGCCCGCGATGGGGCTGGGTCAGAGCACCTCAACAATGAACAACTGCTGAGCACCCAGGTTGACCTCGTCATCGACCTTCTTGCCCATCAGCTGTTGGCCCAATGGCGAGCGTGGGGTGATGACCGTCACCAGCCCGTGCCCTTCGCCAATCTTCAGCCCAGCTGCCTCTGGCCCCAGAAACAGCCGCCGCTGGCCGCCGTCCTGGTCTTCCAGGGTCACCAGGCTGGTGATCTGGATGCCGCGTGCGGGGTCGTAGCCGCGCAGGGCCAACTGCTGGTAGGTCAGCAGCGCCTGGCGGATCTCGGCGGTGCGCCGGGCTTGGCCGGTGGCCAGGTAGGAGGCTTCCAGGCCTAGGGTGTCGTACTTGTTCTCGGCGATGTTCTCTTCGGCGGTGGCCGTTTCGTAGGCGGTCTGGGCGGCGCGGCGCAATACCTCCATGTCCGTTTCCAGGGCTTCGATGATGCGTGTGAGCAGCGTGGCCTTGTCCATGATCAGTAACAGAACTCCAGCACGTTGGCCTGGCTCTTGTCGGTCGGCGCGGTGCGGTTTTGCGACAGCCAGAACTGGCACTTCGGGCTGTTGAGGTTACGCGGGTTACCTTGGGCAGCCTCGGCGGCTTGTTGCTGTTCTTGCTTGTGCAGGATGTCCTTGTACCGCTCGAACATCTCGTTCTGCGCATCCAGCGGTTGCGTGGGCGGGGCGGCCGGCTGGGCAATGCCTGGGGCAACGGCCTGGGCCACCGGTTGCACCTGCTCGGGCCACCAACGCAGGGCAAGCCCCAGGCTCAGGGCGATGGCCACGGCGCCTAGCCACAGGCCCAGTGCCACGCACAGGATCAGCTGCAGGGGCTTGAGGGTGATCTTCAGTTCACGGTGGCGGGGCATGGCGGCCTCCTGGCAGGGCGGGACGAGCGGCTATTGTCGCATGGCACCGGGCGGTTTTTCAGTGCCAATGCTTTTGTCGGCGACGATTTAGCCTCAGAATTCGCCGATTTGCGCAGGGCGAGGGCAGGGCACATGGCAGAGAGCGTGAAAGTCACCTGGGACATTTTCTGCACTGTGGTCGACAACTACGGCGATATCGGCGTGACCTGGCGCCTGGCGCGACAGCTGGTGGCCGAGCACGGGCTGGCAGTGCGCCTGTGGGTGGACGACCTGGGTGCCTTCGTCCCGCTGTGCCCGGGCGCCGATGCCAGTGCTGCGCAGCAATGGCAACAAGGTGTGGACGTGCGTGCCTGGCCTGCCGAATGGCAGCCAGCGGAGCCGGCCGACGTGGTGATTGGTGCCTTTGCCTGCCAGTTGCCACCGCCTTACGTTGAAGCCATGCGCGTGCGCACCACGCCTGTTTTGTGGCTGAACCTGGATTACCTCAGCGCTGAAGACTGGGTGGAGGGCTGCCACGGCCTGCCGTCGCCCCAGTCCAACGGGCTGCGCAAAGTGTTTTTCTTCCCGGGCTTCACCGATAGGACCGGCGGGCTGCTACGTGAGGCCTCTTTGTTGGCGCGGCGCGAAGCGTTGCAGCAGTCCGCAGAGGCGCGTGAGGCGTTCCTGCAAAGCCTGGGCATATACCCGCAGGCCGATGCGCAGCTAATTTCGCTGTTCGCCTACGAAAACCCACAACTCGGTGCCTGGCTCGATGCGCTGGCAACCGACACTTGCGCCACCCACCTGCTGGTGCCGCAAGGCCGTATTCTCGGTGACTTGGGCACCTGGCTGGGCGAGCCGGGGCTAAAGGTGGGTGACCTGTTCCAGCGCGGCGCGCTGACCGTGCAGGTTTTGCCGTTCGTCAGCCAGGACGACTACGACCGCCTGCTCTGGAGCTGCGACTTCAATGCCGTGCGCGGTGAAGATTCGTTCGTGCGTGCGCAGTGGGCGGGCCGGCCGATGCTGTGGCACATCTACGTGCAAGAAGAAAACGCCCATTGGGAAAAGCTCGAGGCGTTCCTCAACCTTTATCGACAGGGGCTGTCGGACGCTGCCGGTGCTGCACTGGTGGCATTGTGGCGCGCCTGGAACATGGGCAGCGACATGGGCCAGGCGTGGCAAGGGGCCCGTAAACACTGGCCCGAGCTGCAGCAGCACGCCCGTGATTGGGCAGCCTGTCAGGCCGCTCGGCCGGACCTTGCCAAGGCGCTGGTACAGTTTTACCGAAATTGGATATGATATGCGGCCTCGATTTTTATAAATCCATCCAGATTCGGATACTTCGTAATGAAAACTGGTAAAGAACTGAAACCCGGTACCGTACTGCGGATCGACAATGACCCGTGGCTGGTTCAGAAAGCCGAGTTCACCAAATCGGGTCGCAACAGCGCGATCATGAAGACCAAGCTGAAAAACCTGCTGACCGGCTACAAGACCGAAACCGTTTACGGTGCGGACGACAAGCTGGACGACGTGATCCTGGATCGCAAAGAAGCGACCCTGTCGTTCATCAGCGGTGACTCGTACACCTTCATGGATACCAGCGACTACACCATGTACGAGCTGAACGCCGAAGACATCGAAGCCGTTCTGCCGTTCATCGAAGAAGGCATGGAAGACGTCTGTGAAGCCGTGTTCTTCGAAGGCCGCCTGGTATCGGTTGAACTGCCGACCACCATCAGCCGTCAGGTTGTCTACACCGAGAACGCTGCTCGCGGCGACACCTCGGGCAAGGTCATGAAGCCTGCCAAGCTGAAGAACGGTACTGAACTGCAGGTTGCCGACTTCATCAACATCGACGAGTGGATCGACATCGACACTCGCGAAGGTGGTGTGTACAAGGGCCGTTCCAAGAAGTAATCCTTCTTGTAACGTGCACAAAAAACCCGGCCTTGGCCGGGTTTTTTGTGGCTGAAATTTGCACTGGCTTCCTGTGGCAGCGGGTTCGCCCGCAAAGCAGGCGCCGCCAGATTCAGACAGTAACGTGCAGCCTTACGTCCACATTCCCGCGGGTAGCGTTGGAATAAGGGCAAACGTGGTGCGCTTTCTCCACCAGCCCTTCGGCGTCCGCTTGGGCCAGGCCCGGCAAGTTGATGTGCAGGTCGATATCCAGGCCAAACCCCCCTGGAATCTGGCCAATGCCTACCTTGGCGGTGATCGATGCGTCAGCGGGCAGTTGTTTCTTTTCCTGGCCGGCGACGAATTTCAGTGCGCCGATGAAGCACGCGGAGTAACCGGCAGCGAACAGCTGCTCAGGGTTGGTGCCTTCACCGCCTGCGCCGCCCAGTTCTTTCGGGGTGCTCAGCTTGGCTTCCAGCTTGCCGTCGCTGGAGCGGGATTTGCCGTCGCGACCGCCAGTGGAAGTGGCTTCTGCGATGTACAGCGGAGTGACCTTTTGCATCTTGAGCCTCGCTAGTGTGCTGTGCGACCCGCTTGAGGCGGGTGCGCCGGGTGGGTACGGGATTTAAGTTAGCGCGCAATTAGTTTGTGCGCAAGATAAATCTTCACCGCTCATCCGAACGGGCACTGCACAGCATAGCCGTCAGAGGTTCTTTTGCAGGCTGTCGCGCAGTGCAAGCAGGTCTGCCTGCAACTTCTGCAGGCTCTCAAGGCTGCGACCACTGGCCTTCAGAATGCAAGGCGGCACCGCTTTGGCCTGCTGCTGCAGGGCGCGGCCCTTGTCGGTCAGTTGCACCAGCACCACCCGTTCGTCCTCGCGGCTGCGGGTACGCTTGAGCAAGCCTTCGCTTTCCAGGCGCTTGAGCAAGGGGGTGAGCGAGCCAGGGTCGGTGAGCAGGTGCTGGCTGATCTCGCCCACGGTCAGGCCGTCCTGCTCCCACAACACGAGCATGGCCAAATACTGCGGGTAGGTCAGGCCCAATGCCTGCAGCAGGGGTTTGTAGACCTTGGTCATCAGCAACGAGGTGGAGTGCAGGGCGAAGCAGACCTGATTGTCCAGCAGCAGCTCGTCGCAAGAGGCTTGGGTGTCGGCGTTCATGCAGGTCCTTGAATATGATCAGTGTGGAAATCAAGCGCGCTCAAGTTTAGCGCACTCATTACCAGCGCAACTCGCTTCGCAGCGCCATGTCCCAGGGAGGAATAGGGCTGAAGCGGCTCTTGAGGAATTCGAGCAGCAAGCGGCTGCGAGAGTTCGTTTCATGTTCCAGGCGGAGCGCATAAATTCCGCTGGTCTCTGCGCTTGGCAGTCCGTCATGACAAAACAGCGGCAGCAACTCGCCACGCAGCAGGTACTCGCTGATCAACCAGGTCGGCAAGTGCGCGATGCCGAGGCCTGCGAGGGCGCCGAACAGCAGGGTTTCGGCGTTGTTGGCGGCCATGCGCATGCGTGCTGGGCGGTACAGGCGCAATTGCCCATCGACGTGGAAGCGCCAGGCAAACGGTGGCGCCAGGCCGTCCCAGTCCAGCCCGTCGTGTTCAGGCAGCTCGCTGGGGCAGGCGGGCACGCCGCGGCTGGCCAGGTAGGTGGGGCTGGCACAGGCGATGCGCACCATGTAGGCCAGCGGAGTGGCGACCAGCCTGGTATCGGCCAGAGGGCCGGCCCGCAGCACCAGGTCGACTTCGCCCAGGTGGCTGCCGTGCAGGTCGACGAAACTGTCGATAAGGCGCAGGTGCACGTCCAGGCCAGGGTAGGCGACGAGGAAGTCGGCAATGGCCGGGGCCAGGTGGCGGCGGCCGAAAGCGGCGGGGGCGTCGATACGGATCAGGCCTTCCGGGGCATTGCTCAGCGACACCGCCTCGGCGCGGGCCAGGCGCAGCTCCTCGATGATGCGCCGTGCCCGCTCGGCGAAGGCATTGCCCGCCGGTGTGGCGCGCACGGCATGGGTGCTGCGGGTAAACAGGCGGCTGCCGACGGCATTCTCAAGGTTGTCGATACGCCGTGCCACGGCAGAGGGCGTCAGCGGATGGCGCCGGGCGGCAGCGGAAAAGCTGCCGGTCTCCAGCACATCAAGGAACAGGCTCAACTGGTCGGTAAGGGTATCAGGGCTCATGGTTTGCCTTGCTTTTGCATAAAACGCACAGCCATTGTGCGTTGCTGTGCGTTTCCCCGCCAGCGCGCAATCGTTAGCATGCTCGCATTGTGAATGAGGCAGATGAGGCCCTGATGATCGAGTGGTTGTTGTATATCGTGCTGGGCGCAGGCCTGGGCACCGTGGGCGGGCTGTTCGGCATTGGAGGCGGATTGATTGCCATCCCGGCGCTGGGGGTTCTGTTTGGCCTTGATCAGCAGTTGGCCCAAGGCACGGCGCTGGTGATGGTGGTGCCGAATGTGCTGCTGGCGCTGTGGCGCTATCACCAGCGCAACCGCATCGAGCTGCGCCATGCCTTGCCGCTGTCGGCGTGCAGCTTCGTGTTCGCCTGGCTGGGCTCGATCTGGGCGGTGGGCATTGATGCGCATGCCATGCGCCTGGGTTTTGTCGGTTTTCTGGTGGCGCTGGCCATCTGGAACGTGGCGCGGATGTTTCTCAAGGCCGTACCCCCCAGCCCGGAAATGCGCCATGCGTGGCCATGGTTGGGCGTGCTGGGCTGCTTCTCCGGGACCATGGGCGGTCTGTTCGGTGTGGGCGGTGCGGTGGTTGCCACGCCAATCCTGACCAGTGTATTCGGCACCACCCAGGTGGTGGCGCAAGGCTTGTCGCTGGCACTGGCGGCGCCGAGCACCATGGTTACCTTGCTGACCTACGGCGTGCACCACAGTGTCGACTGGAGTGTGGGTATCCCGTTGGCGGTCGGTGGCCTGCTCAGCATCAGCTGGGGAGTGCGGCTGGCTCATGCGCTGCCGGAAAAGATCCTGCGCGGGATGTTCTGTGTATTCCTGGTGGTGTGCGCGGTGATGCTGGGGTACGAGTTGTAAGGCCTACAGGAACCCTTCGA
Source organism: Pseudomonas sp. NPDC012596 (assembly GCF_042902325.1). NCBI lineage: Bacteria > Pseudomonadati > Pseudomonadota > Gammaproteobacteria > Pseudomonadales > Pseudomonadaceae > Pseudomonas > Pseudomonas sp. NPDC012596. The sequence goes on from NZ_JBIBEB010000020.1 coordinate 66,514, forward strand.
CGATGTAATCGGCCATGCAGTCGGTGATCGGCGACTGGGTCTGGGAATTGCGCAACAGCATCACATTTGCCACCGGCAGTTGTGGCAACCCGTCCTGCTCGCCAAGGATGCGAATATTCCCGCCCACCAGGCTCTGCAGTTGCGCCGTCACCGCAAGCCCTGCGGTGACGATGGCGAAGATCGCCGCCAGGCTGGGGCTGGTGTAGGCAATGCGATAGTCGATGCCCTGGGCCTCCAGGGCGTTGCAGGTCCAGGCGCGGCAGAAGCAGTCGGTGTTGAACAGTGCCAGCGGCATGGGCCGTTGTTCCTGCGGGCAGAAGCCTTCGGCGGCAGCCCATACCAGGCGCTCCTGGCGCAGCAGCTGGCCGATCTCATTGCCCGGCTCGCGGGTGACGATGGTCAGGTCCAGGTCCTGGCGCAGCATCAGGTGTTTCGACGAATCACAATGCACCTCCACCTGCACCAGCGGGTAGGCCTGGGCGAAGCTTGAGAGGATGGTCGGCAAGAAACGCATGGCGTAGTCGTCGGGCGTGCCGATGCGCACCACGCCCACCATGTGCGGCATGCGCAGGGTGTTGAACACCTCGCCATGCAGCTTGAGGATGCGCCGCGCGTAACCCAGCAGCACCTGGCCCTCGGCGGTCAGGCGCACCTGGCGGCCTTCGCGCTCGAACAGCTGGCGCTGCAGGATGTCTTCCTCCAGGCGTTTCATCTGCATGCTGACCGCCGACTGGGTGCGGTTGACCACTTCGCCGGCGCGGGTAAAGCCACCTTGCTCGGCGATGGCGACGAAGGTGCGCAGCACGTCAGCATCAAGGCTTTGATACTGGGACATTGCATCAATCTCCGAGATGCATGGCATCAGAAACATTCGTTGGATTGATCTTAAGCCTGGCGTGAGACTGGAGCCATCAACACGGAGGGCTTCACGATGAAAGGTCATGTCAGCAGCATCCAGCAATCTGCGTTCTCCCTGAACCACCTGTGGCACGCAGCCCTTGAGCGCCCGCTGCGCTGGTACGACCTGTACCGCCAGCGCCAGGAACTGGCCAGCCTCAGCGATGCCACCCTGCACGATCTGGGCTTGAGCCGGGCAGATATCCAGCAAGAGGCCGATCGGCACTTCTGGGATGATCCGCTGAGCAAAGGGTGACTGTTCTGCCCCGGTGAACGCTCAGGTGTTCACTGGGGCAGCAGCAAAGCCATCGGGCAGAAAGTCCTTACCTCCCCCGGAAAACCCACTAACCTGCAGTGCGTTCCTTCAACGAACCGCGTATGATGCGCGGCCTTTTGGCGCGTTCGTCGCCAGAAACCTCGTTTTCATTCTTACACCGGGAGGTGCCCAGATGAGTGAGCAAGACCTGCAAAATACCGAAATTACCCCTCCGTCCGGCGAAAAGCTGCAGAAAGTGCTGGCGCGTATCGGCGTGGGCTCGCGCCGTGACGTCGAGGCCTGGATCAGCCAGGGCCGTATCAAGGTCAATGGCGTTGCCGCCACCCTTGGTCAGCGCGTCGACCTGCACGATGCCATCGCTGTCGACGGCAAGCTGATCAAGCGCGAAGAGGCCGCCGAGGCCACCCGCCGGGTGATCATGTACAACAAGCCTGACGGCGAGATCTGCACCCGTGACGACCCGGAAGGCCGCCCAACCGTGTTCGACCGCCTGCCACGCCCGAAGGAAGGCCGCTGGATCAACATCGGCCGCCTGGACATCAACACCACTGGTCTGTTGTTGTTCACCACCGACGGTGAGCTGGCCAACCGCCTGATGCACCCGTCCTACGAGATGGACCGCGAGTACGCGGTGCGTGTGCGTGGCGAAGTCGACGACGAGATGATCGAACGCCTCAAGGCTGGCGTGATGCTCGAAGACGGCCCGGCCAAGTTCACCGACATCCAGAAGGCGCCGGGCGGTGAAGGTTTCAACCATTGGTACCACTGCGTGGTGATGGAAGGGCGTAACCGTGAGGTTCGCCGCCTGTGGGAATCGCAAGGCATGGTGGTGAGCCGCCTGAAGCGTGTGCGCTTCGGCCCGGTGTTCCTCAATTCTGACCTGCCGATGGGCCGCTGGCGTGAAATGACCCAGGGTGAAATCGACATCCTGGCCGCCGAAGTAGGGCTGCAGCCGGTTGCGCTGCCGGCCATGAACCTCAAGGCCAAGGACAAGATGGAGCGCCTGCAGCGCAAGTCGACCCGGCCGATGGGCCGTGGCGAGCGTGTGCGTAACCTTCGCCCGGCGCAGGAAGGCAGTGCAGCCGCCGAGCGCCCGGCACGTCAGCCGCGTGAAGAAGCACCGCGCAAGGGCAACCGCGGCAGCGCCGTGGCCGAGCGCCCGAGCGAGATGCGCAAGCGCCCGTCCAAGCCTGATGGCGACAAGCCGGCAGGCCGTGGTCGCGGCAAGCCGCGTGGTTGATCTGCGGTAGCGGTAATGAAACAGCCAGCCTTCGGGCTGGCTTTTTTGTGCCTGCGGGGAAGGGGCTGCTGTGCAGCCCAATCGCCGGCAAGCCGGCTCCCACAAAAGCAGGTTTACACCACCCCTTGTTGTAGGGGCAGCCCACAAAAGCAGGTTTACACCACCCATTCTGGTGGGAGCCGGCTTGCCGGCGATTGGCCGCGCAGCGGCCCAAGATATTGAAGAAAAAGTAATTTTCGGACGACTGGCAAGTTTTCAAACCGCCTTGTAAAGAAATTTATACGGAACCGCCAGGCTTCATTGGTCAGGCCTGTATTCTGTAAAAATTACTTGCCAAGGTCATGTCCTCAGCACCCCGCCCAAGCCCGCTCCCCTATTGCCCAAACCCCCGTCCCACGGGGATATTGCGCCCATTGCCACGCGCAAAAAGCCCGTCCCCAGAGCCGAGCTACTAGAACAACAAATGGAGGCGCCATGTACGCCGATCACTGCGCCTTTCAAGGCTACCTACCACAGGACCGCTGCGTTTTTTCCGAGAGAACGACGCAACGCGTTGACGCCTGCGCGCTCGCAGGGGTATACAGTGCGCCGCGTTTTACCTGTGACCCTCTTGCGTACCGCGCACTCTTGCTCACACCCGGCTGAGCCGCCCTGGCGGCACTCGTGTTCAAGAAACCCAAGGTAACCACCTTGCCCATTCCGCTGCGCCACGAGCGCGGTGGGTCCGATTCCGTCACAGATAAAAACAATGCAGGTGACTTCGTTCATGAGTGAACACAACATGCATTCAGGCGAGCTCAAGCGGGGCCTGAAGAACCGCCATATCCAGTTGATCGCCCTCGGCGGCGCTATTGGTACTGGCCTGTTCCTCGGCTCGGCAGGCGTGATGAAAACCGCCGGCCCGTCGATGATCCTCGGCTACGCGATTTGCGGCTTCATCGCCTTCATGATCATGCGCCAGCTGGGCGAAATGATCGTCGAAGAGCCGGTGGCCGGTTCGTTCAGCCACTTTGCCCACAAATACTGGGGCGGTTTCGCCGGCTTCATGTCGGGCTGGAACTGCTGGGTGCTGTATATCCTGGTGGGCATGTCGGAGCTCACCGCGGTCGGCAAGTACATTCACTACTGGTGGCCAGAAATCCCCACCTGGGTGACGGCGGCAGGCTTCTTCCTGCTGATCAACTTCATCAACCTGATGAATGTGAAGGTGTTCGGTGAAGCGGAATTCTGGTTCGCCATCATCAAGGTTGCAGCCATCGTCGGCATGATCGGCCTGGGTGCCTACCTGCTTACCAGCGGCAGCGGCGGGCCTGACGCCTCGGTGACCAACCTGTGGGCGCATGGCGGCTTCTTCCCGCATGGCGTCAGCGGCCTGGTCATGGCATTGGCGTTCATCATGTTCTCGTTCGGCGGCCTGGAAATGCTCGGTTTCACCGCAGCCGAGGCTGACAAACCGCGAACCGTGATCCCGAAGGCGATCAACCAGGTCATCTACCGAATCCTGATTTTCTACATCGGTGCGCTGGTGGTGCTGTTGTCGCTGACCCCGTGGGACAACCTGGTCGCCAGCATCGACGCCTCCGGCGGCAGCTACGGCAGCAGCCCGTTCGTGCAGGTGTTCTCCCTGCTGGGCAGCGACGTGGCCGCGCACCTGCTGAACTTCGTGGTACTGACCGCGGCGCTGTCGGTGTACAACAGCGGCACCTACTGCAATGCCCGCATGCTGCTGGGCATGGCCGAGCAAGGTGACGCCCCGGCGGCCCTGGCCAAGGTCGACAAGCGCGGTGTGCCGGTGCGTTCGATCCTGGCGTCGGCAGCGGTGACTGTGATTGCGGTGCTGCTCAACTACTTCATGCCGCACGATGCACTGGAGTTGCTGATGTCGTTGGTGGTGGCGACCCTGGTGATCAACTGGGCGATGATCAGCTATTCCCACCTCAAGTTCCGCCAGCACCTTGAGCGCACTGGCCAGAAGCCGCTGTTCAAGGCGTTGTGGTACCCCTATGGCAACTACATCTGCCTGGCGTTCGTGGTGTTGATCCTGGGCATCATGTTGCAGATCCCGGGCATCAAGATCTCGGTTTATGCGATGCCGGTATGGGTGCTGGGGATGTTCCTCCTTTACCTCATCAAGCCAAAGCGCCGGGTGCACGCTGGCGGCGTTGCTGCCGGTACTGTGGCCAAGTAAAGGCTTCGGGCGGTAAGCAAAACCCGATGTCAGGTGACTGGCATCGGGTTTTTTGTTGCCTGGCCCGGCCCTATCGCCGGCAAGCCGGCTCCCACAGAATGGACTGCCCCCAAGAAGTTGGACACCAATCCAACCCTTGGGGGATCTATGGGTAAGTACACCGAGCAATTCAAGCTCACAGCGATTACAGCCTACCTGGATGGCAGCAACGGTTTCCGAAAGGTGGCTAAACACTTTGGTATCGACTTCAGTCTGCTTCGACGCTGGGTGGCCAGTTATCAGGCCAATAATGGCGCTGGTTCCGGCTCGCATGGGCAGCGCTATACCAGTGATTTCAAACAGCAGGTGCTCAGCTACATGCAAGAGCACCGCCTTTCGCTGCGCCAGACCGCTGCCCACTTTGGCCTTGGGCAGTCCTCTCGGATAGGCATTTGGCAGCGCCAGTACTACAGTGGCAGTCCTGCCCCTTCTGCTGCCATCAAGCCAATCAACATGCCGAAGAAGATCAAACCTGCCAAACCCACCGATACCAATGATGATCAGAAGTCTCGAGATCAGCTGATGGCTGAACTCGAGTTCCTGCGCATGGAGAATGCTGTCCTAAAGGAGCTCAAGGCTCTGCGCGAGGAAAAGGAGCGAATACGCGGGAAAAAGTCCTGATCGTTTCCAAACTCAAGCGCAGGTTTCCTTTGCCTGACCTCCTTGAATTGGTCGAGCTGGCGCGCAGCACCTTCTACTACCAGCTCAAAGCTCAGCAGAAGCCAGACCGGCATGCTGAGCTCAAGGCGTTGGTGCATCGCGTCTACCACGAGCAAAAAGGGCTTTATGGTTATCGCCGTATTGCGCTCGTAATCAGGAAGGAAAAGCGGGTGAACAAGAAGGTGATTGAACGGCTGATGGCTGAGCAGGAATTGAAATCGGTAGTGCGCCCCAAGAAATACCGCTCCTATCGAGGCACCGTCGGCAAAGTGGCTGCGAATCTGCTGGAGCGAAATTTTGTCGCGCAACGGCCGAATCAGAAGTGGGTGACCGATGTAACCGAGTTCAAGGTAGCTCAACAGAAGCTCTACCTATCGCCCGTGATGGACTTGTACAACGGTGAAATCGTGGCCTACGAAATGGCCAGTCGCCCGTGCTATAGCCTGGTTGGGAACATGCTTGGCAAAGCGCTCGATTGCCTGGGAGAGAAACCGAAGCTCGTGCTGCATTCGGATCAGGGATGGCATTACCAGCAAGCCCAGTACCGCCGTGTGCTCAGCGAGCGCGGGGTAAAACAGAGTATGTCTCGCAAAGGTAATTGCCTGGACAACGCGGCTATGGAAAGCTTCTTCGGCACGCTCAAATCCGAGTTTTTCTACCTGAAGCGTTTCGAGAACATTGATGAGCTGAGAGCGGGTCTGGATGAGTACATTCACTACTACAACCATGATCGCATCAAGCTGAGGCTCAATGGCCTGAGCCCTGTGGAGTACAGGGCTCAGGCTGCAGCTTAGAACTGTCCAACTTTTGGGGGGCAGTCCAGAAACGCGGGCGACGCACTACCCTGTGGGAGCCGGCTTGCCGGCGATAGGGCCCGCCCAGGCAATAACCCATTCAGATCTGTTCCAGCAGCCAGCTGCGAAACGCGCGCAACGAGGGCAGCGCCTCGTTCCGTGGCGGGTAGATCAGGTAGTAACTGCGCTGGCTGGCAAATGCTGCCCCCGGGCTGAACAGCTCACCCTTGGCCAACTCTTCCTCCACCAATATGCGCGGCACCAGCCCTATGCCGATCCCGGCGCGCACGGCCTGGATCAGGTGCGATGTCAGCTCGAAGCTCGGCCCCAGGCGCATTGCCCGGTGCGACAGGCCATGGTGCGAGAACCATTCGCCCCAGGCATGCGGGTTGTTGGCGACATTGAGCAGCACTTCGGCACTGATCCGCGCCGGGTCCCAGCCTTGGCTGTCGCCGCTGGCCTGTGGCGGCAGGATGACTACCAGTTCTTCGGCATGCAGGCGGTGGCAGATCAGCCCCGGCAGGTCGTGGCTGGCCACACCGATGGCGGCATCGATCTCGCTGGTGTCGAAGTTGATCGCTTCGATCCGGGAGTGGATGTGCACCAACATGCCCGGGTGGGCGCCGTAGAAGGCATGCAGGCGCGGCAGCAGCCACTTGGAGCCGAAAGTGGGCAGGGTGGCCAGGCGCAGGGTGCCGACCCCAGACTGATAGGCCAGGGCCTGCAAGGTGGCACTGCGGATGCGGCCCAGGGCCTCGCTCAGCTCGCGCTGGTACAGCCGGCCGACGTCGGTCAACTGCACCTGGCGGCCTTCGCGGCGGAACAGGGTCAGGCCCAGCTGTTGCTCCAAGGCCTGTACCTGGCGGCTGACCGCGCTCTGGGTCAGCGACAGTTCGGCAGCGGCGCGGGTGTAGCTTTCATGCCGGGCGGCGGCCTCGAAGGCCAGCAGCAGCGACATGGACGGGGTGAGGTGGCGGTAATTCATTCATAAAAGTCATTGATAGCGGCAGGATTATCCGTTTGCCCCTGAAGCGAAACTACAGGAACATTGGCCCATGCGTCATCCCTGCAGGTCTAGACCCATGCCGTGATGACAGGATTTCCGTGAATTAGCCCATATCAAGAGGCCATCCTTCGATGATCGCCCAGCTGCCGACCGTTGCGCCGAGCGCCACCTACCCCGAATTCCTCGAAGCCCTGCGAGGCAGCGGCTTCCGTGGCCAGATCAGTGCCGACTACGGCACCCGTACGGTGCTGGCCACCGACAACTCCATTTACCAGCGCCTGCCCCAGGCGGCGGTGTTCCCCCTGGACGCCGATGACGTTGCGCGCGTGGCCGCGCTGATGGGCGAGGCGCGCTTCGCGCAGGTCAAGCTGACCCCGCGCGGTGGCGGCACCGGCACCAACGGCCAGTCGTTGACCGACGGCATCATCGTCGACCTGTCGCGGCACATGAACAGCATCCTCGAAATCAACGTCGAGGAACGTTGGGTGCGGGTGCAGGCCGGTGTGGTCAAGGACCAGCTCAATGCCGCGCTCAAGCCCCATGGCCTGTTCTTCGCCCCCGAGTTGTCCACCTCAAACCGCGCCACCGTCGGCGGCATGATTAACACCGACGCCAGCGGCCAGGGTAGCTGCACCTACGGCAAGACCCGCGACCACGTGCTGGAGCTGCACAGCGTGCTGCTCGGTGGCGAGCGCCTGCACAGCCTGCCGATCGATGATGCGGCGCTGGAGCAGGCCTGTGCCGCGCCTGGACGAGTGGGCGAGGTGTACCGTACCGCCCGTGACATTCAGCAAACTCAGGCCGATCTGATCGAAACCACCTTCCCCAAGCTCAACCGCTGCCTGACCGGCTACGACCTGGCGCACCTGCGCGACGAGCAGGGCCGCTTCAACCTCAACAGCGTGCTGTGCGGCGCCGAAGGTTCGCTGGGTTATGTGGTCGAAGCCAAGCTTAACGTGCTGCCGATTCCGAAGTACGCGGTGCTGGTCAACGTTCGCTACACAAGCTTCATGGACGCGCTGCGGGATGCCAATGCACTGATGGCACACAAGCCGCTTTCGATCGAGACGGTAGACTCCAAGGTGCTGATGCTGGCGATGAAGGACATCGTCTGGCACAGCGTCGCCGAGTACTTCCCGGCCGACCCTGAGCGCCCGACGTTGGGCATCAACCTGGTGGAGTTCTGTGGCGACGAGCCGGCCGAGGTGAATGCCCGCGTCGAAGCGTTCGTCAAGCACCTGCAGGCAGACACCAGCGTCGAGCGTCTTGGCCATACCCTGGCCGAAGGCGCCGAGGCGGTGACCCGTGTCTACGTCATGCGCAAACGCTCGGTGGGCCTGCTGGGCAACGTCGAGGGCGAAGTGCGCCCGCAACCCTTCGTCGAAGATACCGCGGTGCCGCCGGAGCAACTGGCTGACTACATCGCCGACTTCCGTGCGCTGCTCGATGGCTATGGCCTGGCCTACGGCATGTTCGGCCACGTCGATGCCGGCGTGCTGCACGTGCGCCCTGCGCTGGACATGAAAGACCCGGCCCAGGCCGCCCTGGTCAAGCCGATCTCCGATGCCGTGGCGGCGTTGACCAAGCGCTACGGCGGCCTGCTGTGGGGCGAGCATGGCAAGGGCCTGCGCTCGGAATACGTGCCGGAATACTTCGGTGCGCTGTACCCGGCGCTGCAGCGCCTGAAAGGCGCGTTCGACCCACGCAACCAGCTCAACCCCGGCAAGATCTGCACCCCGCCGGACAACGCCGAAGGCCTGACCAAGGTCGATGGCGTGACCCTGCGCGGCGACCTCGACCGCACCATCGACGAGCGTGTGTGGCAAGACTTCGGCAGTGCCGTGCATTGCAACGGCAACGGCGCCTGCTACAACTACGACCCCAACGACGCCATGTGCCCGTCGTGGAAGGCCACCCGCGAGCGCCAGCATTCGCCCAAGGGCCGTGCCTCGCTGATGCGTGAATGGCTGCGCCTGCAAGGTGAGGCGAACATCGACGTGCTGGCGGCGGCGCGCAACAAGGTGTCCTGGTTGCGTGGGCTACCGGCGCGGCTGCGCAACAACCGCGCACGCAGCCAGGGCCAGGAAGACTTCTCCCATGAGGTCTACGACGCCATGGCGGGCTGCCTGGCGTGCAAGTCTTGCGCTGGCCAGTGCCCGATCAAGGTCAATGTGCCGGACTTCCGTTCGCGCTTCCTCGAGCTGTACCACGGGCGCTACCAGCGCCCGATGCGCGATTACCTGATCGGCTCGCTGGAGTTCACCATCCCGTACCTGGCCCATGCGCCGGGGCTGTACAACGCGGTGATGGGGTCGAAGTGGGTGAGCAAGCTGCTGGCAGACAAGGTCGGCATGGTCGACAGTCCGCTGATCAGCCGCTTCAACTTCCAGTCCACCTTGACCCGCTGCCGGGTGGGCGTGGCCAGTGTGCCGGCGCTGCGTGAACTGACGCCGGCCCAGCGCGAGCGCAGTATCGTATTGGTGCAGGACGCTTTCACCCGTTACTTCGAGACGCCGCTGTTGGCTGCCTTCATCGAACTGGCGCACCGCCTTGGCCATCGCGTGTTCCTGGCGCCCTACAGCGCCAACGGCAAGCCGCTGCACGTGCAAGGTTTCCTTGGCGCCTTCGCCAAGGCGGCGATCCGCAACGCTACCCAGCTCAAGGCGCTGGCCGACTGCGGCGTACCGCTGGTGGGCCTGGACCCTGCGATGACCCTGGTCTACCGCCAGGAGTACCAGAAGGTGCCTGGCCTTGCAGGCTGCCCGAATGTGCTGCTGCCGCAGGAGTGGCTGATGGATGTGCTGCCCGAGCAGGCGCCGACCGCCCCCGGTAACTTCCGCCTGATGGCGCACTGCACCGAGAAGACCAACGTGCCGGCCAGTACCCGCCAGTGGGAGCAGGTGTTCGCGCGCCTGGGCCTGAAGTTGGTGACCGAGGCCACGGGCTGCTGCGGCATGTCCGGTACATACGGGCATGAAGGGCGTAACCAGGACACCTCGCGGACCATTTTCGAGCAGTCGTGGGCAACCAAGCTGGACAAGCAAGGTGAGGCACTGGCGACAGGCTATTCGTGCCGCAGCCAGGTCAAACGCATGACCGAGCGGCAGCTGCGTCACCCGCTGGAGGTGGTGTTGCAATACGCCCAGCGATAGATCTGCGTTGGCGCTATCGCGGGCAAGCCCGCTCCTACAGGAACTGCACCGAATGCACGGGCTGCACTGTACTTGTGGGAGCCGGCTTGCCGGCGATAGGGCCGCCAGACACTGCAGCGCTCAGGCTTCGTGCACCGGCTTGCGACCATGCCGCGCCTGCCTGTACAGGTACAAGCTCAACACTAGCCCGCAGCATGAAGCTGCCGCGGCGAACAGGAACATCGAAGCAAACCCGAACCCCGACGCCACCGCGCCCACCAGCGGCCCGGTAATCCCCAGTGACAAATCGATGAACAGCGAATACGCACCCACCGCCGCCCCGCGGTTGGCTGCGGAAACCTGATTCACGGCCTCCACCCCCAGCGCCGGGAACACCAGCGAAAAGCCGAAACCACTGAGCGCCGCCCCAGCCAATGCCAGTTCAGCACTGGGCGCCAGCCACAACATCAGCAGGCCAAATGTCTCCACCAGCAGGCAAGCGATCGCCACGCGAAACCCGCCAATCCGGTTGATCAGGTTGCCGAACAGCAAGCGCGCACTGATGAAGCTGGCGCCGAACAGGCTGAGGGTCAGGGCCGCGTTCGGCCAGCCACGGCTGGCGTAGTAGAGGGTGATGAAGGTGGCGATGGTGCCGAAGCCGATCGAGCCCAGTGCCAGGCCGGACCCGTGCGGGAATACCTTGCCCAGCACCCGCATGAAAGGCAGGCGCACACCGCTGACAATTGGCGCTGCGCGTTTCGGCCAGGCCAGCAGGAGCCCGAGCATGCACAGCAGAATGATGCTCACCCCCATGCTCCATAGCCCCAGTTGCTTGGCCATCAGCACGCCCAGCGGGGCGCCGATGGCTAGCGCGCCATAGCTGGCGATGCCATTCCAGGAGATCACTTTTGCCGTGTTCTCGGCGCCGACCCGGCCAATGCCCCAGCCAATCGAGCCGGAACCCACCAGGCTTTCGGCGCTGCCCAGTACCAGGCGGCCGACCAGCAGGCAGGCCAGGCTCAACCACGGCAAATGGGTGAGGAAGGCACACGCGAGCATGAACACGCCGCTCAGGCCGCAACCGGCGAGGCCGTACATGACCGCCTTCTTGCTGCCGAGGTTGTCGATGATGCGGCTGGCGGTGGGGCGGCTGAGCAGGGTGGCCAGGTACTGCACGCTGATCACCAGGCCGGCGATTACGGTGCTGAAACCCAGGTCGTTGTGGACATAGCCGGGCAGTACGGCCAGGGGAATGCCGATGTTCAGGTAGCCGATGAAGGTGAACAGGACAATGGAGACGACTTGCAGAGTGACCGCAAGGGGGCGCGGTGAGTCGGGCATGGGGGCCTACGTGGCAGAAGTTCTGGACGGTGTGAAAACGCGATGACGACGGAGGCCCGCAGGTCAGCCGTTTTCACACAGTCGGGGAGATGCGCGGTTATTCCTGGTCAGCGCTGGATTGATCGTCGCCATCCTCGACGGCAGGCGTCGGTTCGGAGTGGGCGGCAACGGTTTGCTCTTCTGGGTTCAGGCTTGGGAAGGGAAGATTCGGGATTTCGTGCATCTCGTCGTCCTCGCAAGTGTGAGTGAAAAGTCTGCGCCAGGCGCGTTTGGAGCTTCGTAAAGCTGGGGCAGGATACACAAGTCTGGATGACAGTTTGTATTTTTTCCCGGTCGCTTGTCGGTTTTGCGGGCGGATACCGAACATTTCCTGCAGAAAAAACAGGGCCGCTGTGCGCCGTTCGATAGCGCACAGCGGCCCTGTTCAAAGGCTTTACTTGCGGCCTTCGGCCGTCTCGGCGACCTTGTCGGTACGCGCGCACATGATGAAGTCGTTGCGGTGCAGGCCTTTGATCGAGTGGCTCCACCAGGTCACGGTGACTTTGCCCCACTCGGTCAGCAAGCCTGGGTGATGGCCTTCGGCTTCAGCGATTGCGCCCACGGCGTTGGTGAACTCCAGGGCATGCTTGAAGTTCTTGAACTTGAACACGCGCTCCAGCTCCATGTGGCCGTCACGTACTTCGATGTTCCAGTCCGGGATCTCGCGAATCAGCTCGGCCAGCTCGTCGTCGGTGACTTTCGGCGCATCGGCGCGGCAGGCTTCGCAGTGGGCTTGGTTCAAGGCATTCATGAGGTATTTTCCGATTCGAGTTGTTGTCGCAAGGCCGCTCAGGCGGCGACCTTGGGTGGAAACTTCGGCGCATGCAGCCCCAGCTGCATGGCCTGCTGGACCATCCCCATGATGTCTTCATGGGCCAGGTCGAACAGGCGCTTGAGGTTCGGCAGCACGAAATACACCGGCTGCAGAATGTCGATACGGTACGGGGTGCGCATGGCTTCGACCGGGTCGAAGGCCTGGTGCTCCGGCTCGCCCGACAGGCTGTAGACGGTTTCCTTCGGCGAGGAGAGGATGCCGCCGCCATAGATCTTGCGACCTTGCGGGGTCTCCATCAGGCCAAACTCGATGGTCATCCAGTACAGCCGCGCCAGATATACGCGCTGTTCCTTGGTCGCGGCCAGGCCCAGCTTGCCATAGGTGTGGGTGAATTCGGCGAACCAGGGGTTGGTCAGCAGTGGGCAGTGGCCAAAAATCTCGTGGAAGATGTCCGGTTCCTGCAGGTAATCAAGCTCTTCTGCGGTGCGGATGAACGTGGCCACCGGGAAGCGCTTGCTGGCCAGCAGCTCGAAGAAGGTCTGGAACGGGATTAGGGCCGGTACGCGGGCAACCTGCCAACCGGTGGTGGCGCCCAGCACCTTGTTGATCTCGCCCAGTTGCGGGATACGATCGTGGGGCAGTTGGAGCTGATCGATGCCGTCCAGGTACTCCTGGCACGCCCGGCCTTCGATGACCTTGAGCTGACGGGTGATCAACGTGTTCCACACCGCATGCTCTTGCTGCGGGTAGTCGATAAAACCATGCGCATCGGGCTCGCGTGCCACGTACTGCGTCTGTTTCATGTGGCTCTCCTGGTGAAGGCTTTCTTGTTATGTCCACGACATACCCTAGGAATATCCCTTCATGCGCCCAATTGCACGGGTGATCCGTGCCCCCTTGCCCAGGCTGTACACGGCAATTCGTAACGATAATTTTACAAAATACCGCGCATCGCGGAAAATTCGGCTCATCGAGCTGGCGTAATGGCAGAATTCGTCAGCTTTTCTTTACGACTTTTCCGTGCGCGGTTGAAAAACTTCGCCGCTTCGAGAGCTTCCATGCGTATCAAAGTGCATTGCCAGAACCGCATCGGCATCCTTCGCGACATTCTCAACCTGCTGGTGGAATACGGCATCAACGTGCTGCGTGGCGAGGTGGGGGGCGACCACGGCAATGCCATCTACTTGCATTGCCCTAATCTGATCAACTTGCAGTTCCAGGCGTTACGGCCGAAGTTCGAGGCAATCGCCGGAGTGTTTGGCGTCAAGCGCGTCGGGCTGATGCCCAGCGAGCGGCGGCACATGGAACTCAACGCGCTGCTGGGGGCGCTGGATTTTCCGGTGTTGTCGGTGGACATGGGCGGCAGCATCGTTGCCGCCAACCGTACCGCCGCGCAGTTGCTCGGGGTACGGGTTGACGAAGTGCCGGGCATGCCCTTGGCGCGCTATGTCGAGGACTTCGACCTGCCGGAGCTGGTGCGGGCCAACCAGTCACGCATCAACGGCCTGCGGGTCAAGGTCAAGGGCGATGTGTTCCTGGCTGACATCGCGCCGTTGCAATCAGAGCACGATGACAGCGAAGCGCTGGCGGGTGCGGTGTTGACCCTGCACCGCGCCGACCGCATTGGCGAGCGCATTTACAATGTGCGCAAGCAGGAGTTGCGCGGCTTCGACAGCATCTTTCAGAGCTCGCGGGTGATGGCGGCGGTGGTGCGTGAAGCGCGGCGCATGGCGCCACTGGACGCACCGTTGCTCATCGAGGGCGAAACCGGCACCGGCAAGGAGTTGCTGGCGCGCGCCTGCCACCTGGCCAGCCCGCGTGGCCAGGCACCGTTGATGGCGCTGAACTGTGCCGGCCTGCCGGAATCCATGGCTGAAACCGAACTGTTCGGGTATGGGCCGGGTGCATTCGAGGGAGCGCGCGCCGAAGGCAAGCTGGGGCTTCTGGAGCTGACGGCTGGCGGCACGCTGTTCCTCGATGGGGTAGGGGAGATGAGCCCGCGCTTGCAGGTGAAACTGCTGCGCTTTCTGCAGGATGGTTGCTTCCGCCGTGTCGGCAGTGATGAAGAGGTGTACCTGGATGTACGGGTGATCTGTGCGACCCAGGTGGATTTGTCCGAGTTGTGCGCCCGTGGCGAGTTCCGCCAGGACCTCTATCACCGGCTCAATGTGCTGTCGCTGCACATCCCGCCGCTTCGCGAGTGCATGGATGGCCTAGAAGGGCTGGTGCAGCATTTTCTCGACCAGGCTAGCCGGCAGATCGGTTGCGCCCTGCCGCGCCTGGCGCCGGCGGCGATGGACAAACTTGCCCAGTACCACTGGCCGGGCAATGTACGGCAACTGGAAAACGTATTGTTCCAGGCGGTATCACTGTGCGAAGGCGGGGTGGTGAAGAGCGAACATATCCGTTTACCGGATTATGGTGTGCGCCAACCGTTGGGCGAGTTTTCCCTGGACGGTGATCTTTCGCAGATTGTCGGGCGGTTCGAGAAGGCGGTGTTGGAGAGTTTGCTGGGCGAATACACAAGTAGTCGCGCATTGGGTAAGCGATTGGGTGTATCGCATACAACTATTGCCAACAAGTTGCGTGATTATTCGCTGGGCAAGTCGAGTGAATGAACCAATGATGTATTGAACACGTTACGAGCGAAGGGGCCCTTTGGGCCCCCAACCCACAGGCATCAGCCGTTGGAGCAGCCGTTGCCCATCACGCGGTATTCGAGAATGTGCTTCTGGCCGTTGGAGTCCTCGTAGGTCATGCGGGCAGGCACTACTTCGCAGACATTCGGCACTTCGCTCATGGAGATGACGCGAGCGATGTCCAGGTGCTGTGAGTAACTGTACTGTTCAACCGGAATCTGCTCGACATCGTTTGCTTCGCCGGCCATCGCCGCGCTGCAAAGACCGCCAAGTACCAATACCAGTAAAGCTTTCATTTTCTATTTACCTGTCTAAGGTCGTGAGGGGGCACGCGGCGCTTGTGGCGCCGCGAATACAGCCAAGTTTTCAACTATCGGATTAGAGAGGGATTAACGTAATGCCTTCGTGGGGGCTGTTACTGTTACCAGTTGTTAATCGCCTTGCCGTTGCTGGCGAGGTGAATCTTATGCCTCGGTAATAAAGGGAAACAGATGGCGTTTTGATAAAGTTTTTTCGCCTTTTGACAGAATCGGTAACAATCCCCCGGCAAAACCCTCTCCTTTGCCCGCGCATCAGGCCGCCCGCTGCGGCCTAGAGCCTTTCGCGCTGATTGGCGCAGTCGCATCCCGTCGCGTTACTACCATCGTCGTATGGCTTTTGCCGCTCTGGTACAGTTACAAACGATTCCATACAAAAACAACTATTACACCGAGGTAACACAGATGAGTGCGGCTCCACTGTATCCCGTTCGTCCCGAGGTTGCGGCCACTACCCTGACCGACGAGGCCACCTACAAGGCCATGTACCAGCAATCGGTGATCAACCCGGACGGCTTCTGGCGCGAGCAGGCCCAGCGTCTTGACTGGATCAAGCCATTCACCAAGGTCAAACAGACCTCCTTCGACGACCATCATGTCGATATCAAGTGGTTTGCCGACGGCACTCTGAACGTTTCTTCCAACTGCCTGGACCGCCACCTCGAAGAGCGCGGCGACCAGCTGGCAATCATCTGGGAGGGCGACGACCCTTCCGAGCACCGCAACATCACCTACCGCGAACTGCACGAGCAGGTCTGCAAGTTCGCCAACGCCCTGCGTGGCCAGGACGTGCACCGCGGTGATGTGGTGACCATCTACATGCCGATGATCCCCGAAGCCGTGGTGGCCATGCTGGCCTGCGCGCGCATTGGTGCCATCCATTCGGTGGTGTTCGGCGGCTTCTCGCCGGAAGCTCTGGCTGGGCGCATCATCGACTGCAAGTCCAAGGTGGTGATCACGGCCGACGAAGGCGTGCGCGGTGGCCGTCGTACCCCGCTCAAGGCCAACGTCGACCTGGCTCTGACCAACCCTGAAACCAGCAGTGTGCAGAAGATCATCGTGTGCAAGCGCACCGGTGGCGACATCGCCTGGCACCAACACCGCGACATCTGGTACGAAGACCTGATGAAGGTTGCCTCGAGCCACTGCGCGCCGAAGGAAATGGGCGCCGAAGAGGCGCTGTTCATCCTTTACACCTCTGGCTCCACCGGCAAGCCCAAGGGTGTGCTGCACACCACGGGCGGCTACCTGGTGTATGCCGCGCTGACCCATGAGCGTGTGTTCGACTACCGCCCGGGTGAGGTCTACTGGTGCACCGCCGACGTCGGCTGGGTCACCGGCCACAGCTACATCGTCTACGGCCCGCTGGCCAACGGCGCGACCACGTTGCTGTTCGAAGGTGTGCCGAACTACCCGGACATCACTCGCGTGTCGAAGATCGTCGACAAGCACAAGGTCAACATCCTCTACACCGCCCCGACCGCCATCCGCGCGATGATGGCCGAGGGCCAAGCTGCGGTCGAAGGTGCTGACGGTTCCAGCCTGCGCTTGCTGGGCTCGGTGGGCGAGCCGATCAACCCTGAAGCCTGGAACTGGTACTACAAGACCGTCGGCAAGGAGCGTTGCCCGATCGTCGACACCTGGTGGCAGACCGAGACCGGCGGCATCCTGATCAGCCCGCTGCCGGGCGCCACCGGCCTCAAGCCGGGTTCTGCGACCCGTCCGTTCTTCGGTGTGGTGCCGGCGCTGGTGGACAACCTTGGCAACCTGATCGAGGGTGCGGCCGAGGGCAACCTGGTGATCCTCGACTCCTGGCCGGGCCAGTCGCGCTCGCTGTATGGCGACCACGACCGCTTCGTCGATACCTACTTCAAGACCTTCCGCGGCATGTATTTCACCGGTGACGGTGCGCGTCGCGACGAGGATGGCTACTACTGGATCACCGGGCGTGTGGATGACGTGCTCAACGTTTCCGGCCACCGTATGGGTACCGCCGAGATCGAAAGCGCCATGGTCGCCCATGCCAAGGTGGCCGAGGCTGCCGTGGTGGGCGTACCGCACGACATCAAGGGCCAGGGCATCTATGTGTATGTCACCCTCAATGCCGGCGTCGAGTCGAGCGAGCAGCTGCGCATGGAGCTGAAGAACTGGGTGCGCAAGGAGATTGGCCCGATTGCCTCGCCGGATGTGATCCAGTGGGCGCCCGGGTTGCCGAAAACCCGCTCGGGCAAGATCATGCGGCGGATCCTGCGCAAGATCGCTACCGCGGAGTATGACGCACTGGGTGACATCTCGACCCTGGCCGACCCTGGCGTGGTGCAGCACCTGATCGATACCCACAAGGCGATGAACCTGGCGACGGCGTAAGTTTGCCCGCGCCAACCCAGGGCTGAGTAAACCCCGCCGCGCAACCGGCGGGGTTTTTGCTTTACTGTTACCCGACATTCATCGGTAACCCCCTTGTGTCACCGCCTTTGCACGGAAACGGGGCGCCGGGAAACAGCCAGGCCTGTTTTGGGTGCATTTTTCGCTTCAATGTGTGCAACCCGGCACGCTGCACTTGCCGTAACTCAAGGCTTTGCCAATAATAGGCCCAGTAATTGCTAGTCCTATGGGTTCTATTTCTTGCGCTCTTGCATATCTTGCAAAGGCTGTCAACCTCGCCCGCTGCGGTTTCAAGCGCTTCTGTAAGTAGTTGTCGCTTTGAAGAAATATCGACTACCGGGCTGTCGTTAAAATGCCACTCACTCGCTCGTGGTCTGCGACCTTGGTCGAACCCTGCGCGGCTCGCGTTGTACCCATTCGCATATCGGGCAGTTGTTACCCCTGCCTTGTATTGCCCCGTACCGATGGAGTTACCTGATGAAGAAGCTCGCACTGCTTGGCGCCCTGGCGCTTTCCGTGTTTTCCCTGGTGTCGCAGGCCGATGAAAAACCGTTGAAAATCGGTATCGAGGCCGCCTACCCACCCTTCGCCTTCAAGCAGCCTGACGGCAGCATCGCCGGTTTCGACTACGACATCGGCAATGCCCTGTGTGAAGAGATGAAAGCCAAGTGCACCTGGGTCGAGCAGGAATTCGATGGCCTGATCCCGGCACTGAAAGTGCGCAAGATCGACGCCATCCTGTCGTCCATGTCGATTACCGACGACCGCAAGAAATCGGTCGATTTCACCAAGCGCTATTACCTGACCCCGGCGCGCCTGGTGATGAAGGACGGCACTGCCGTCAGCGACAGCCTGGATGAACTCAAAGGCAAGAAGATCGGCGTGCAGCGCGGCTCGATCCACGACCGCTTTGCCAAGGAAGTGCTGGGCGCCAAAGGTGCCACCGTGGTCCCTTACGGCACCCAGAACGAAATCTACCTCGACGTCGCCGCTGGCCGCCTCGACGGCACCGTGGCCGATGCCACCCTGCTGGAAGACGGCTTCCTGAAAACCGACGCCGGCAAGGGCTTCGCCTTCGTTGGCCCGGCATTCACCGACGCCAAGTACTTCGGTGACGGTATCGGTATCGCCGTGCGCAAGGGTGACAAGGCCAACGTCGACCGCATCAACGCCGCCATCGACGCCATCCGCGCCAACGGCAAGTACAAGCAAATTGAAGCCAAGTACTTCAACTTTGACATCTACGGTCCAGACTCGAACTAAGACGTCGGGTTTCACCTGTGCAATGGTGCAAACAGCAGAGGCTCTGAGGTTTGCACCATTTTTCATTCTTTAGGTCGAGGACCTCATCATGTTGAAAGGCTACGGGGCAGTCATCCTCGACGGGGCGTGGCTGACGCTGCAGCTCGCCCTGTCGTCGATGGCCCTGGCCATCGTGCTCGGCCTGATTGGCGTGGCGCTGCGCTTGTCGCCGGTGCGCTGGCTGGCCTGGTTGGGCGATATGTACGCCACGGTGATCCGTGGTATTCCGGACCTGGTGCTGATTCTGCTGATCTTCTACGGCGGGCAGGACATCATCAACCGTCTGGGGCCGCTGGTTGGCTATGACGATTACATCGACCTGAACCCGTTGATTGCCGGTATCGGTACGCTGGGCTTCATTTTTGGTGCCTACCTGTCGGAAACCTTCCGCGGGGCCTTCCTTGGTATCCCCAAGGGCCAGGCCGAAGCGGGCGCGGCCTACGGCATGAGCGGGCGGCAAGTGTTCTTCCGCATCCAGGTGCCGCAGATGATCCGCCTGGCGATTCCGGGTTTCACCAACAACTGGCTGGTATTGACCAAGGCTACCGCGCTGATTTCGGTGGTCGGTTTGCAGGACATGATGTTCAAGGCCAAGCAGGCGGCAGACGCCACCCGCGAACCCTTTACCTTCTTCCTGGCGGTGGCGGCGTTGTACCTGGTGCTCACCAGTGTCTCGCTGCTGGCACTGAAGTATCTCGAGAAGCGCTACTCGGTGGGCGTCAAGGTGGCTGAGCTATGATTTTCGATTACAACGTCATCTGGGAGGCCATGCCGCTGTACCTGGGTGGCCTGCTGACCACCCTGAAGTTGCTGGCGATATCGCTGTTCTTCGGCCTGCTGGCGGCTGTGCCGCTGGGGTTGATGCGCGTGTCGAAGCAGCCGGTGGTCAACCTCACGGCCTGGCTCTACACCTACGTAATCCGCGGCACCCCGATGCTGGTGCAGCTGTTTCTGATCTACTACGGCCTGGCGCAGTTCGAGGCGGTGCGTGAAAGTGTGTTCTGGCCATTGCTGTCCAGTGCCACGTTCTGTGCTTGCCTGGCCTTCGGTGTCAACACCAGCGCCTATACCGCCGAAATCATCGCCGGCAGCCTCAAAGCCACGCCCCATGGCGAGATCGAGGCGGCCAAGGCCATGGGCATGTCGCGCATGAAGATGTATCGCCGCATCCTGCTGCCGTCGGCCCTGCGCCGGGCATTGCCGCAGTACAGCAACGAAGTGATCATGATGCTGCAGACCACCAGCCTGGCGTCGATCGTGACCCTGATCGACATCACCGGTGCCGCACGCACGGTCAATGCCCAGTACTACCTGCCTTTCGAGGCCTACATCACGGCGGGCGTGTTCTACCTGTGCCTGACCTTCATCCTGGTGCGCCTGTTCAAGATGGCCGAACGCCGTTGGCTCGGCTACCTGGCGCCGCGCAAGCACTGAACGCTCTGTGAGAACCGACAGCATGTACAAACTCGAAGTCCAAGACCTGCACAAGCGCTATGGCAGCCATGAAGTGCTCAAGGGTGTTTCCCTGGCGGCCAAGGCAGGCGATGTGATCAGCATCATCGGCTCCAGCGGTTCGGGCAAGTCGACCTTCCTGCGCTGCATCAACCTGCTTGAGCAGCCGCACGCCGGCAAGATCCTGCTCAACAACGAAGAGCTGAAGCTGGTCGCCGGCAAGGACGGCGCGCTCAAGGCTGCCGATTCCCGTCAGCTGCAGCGCATGCGCTCGCGCCTGTCGATGGTGTTCCAGCACTTCAACCTGTGGTCGCACATGACCGCGCTGGAGAACGTCATCGAAGCACCGGTGCACGTGCTGGGCGTGAGCAAGAAGGAGGCCCTGGAAAAAGCCGAGCATTACCTGGCCAAAGTGGGCGTGGCCCATCGCAAGGACGCCTTCCCCGGCCACATGTCCGGCGGTGAGCAACAGCGTGTGGCAATTGCGCGGGCGCTGGCCGTGGAGCCTGAGGTTATGCTGTTCGACGAGCCTACCTCGGCGCTCGACCCGGAGCTGGTGGGGGATGTGCTGAAGGTCATGCAGGCCTTGGCCCAGGAAGGCCGGACGATGGTAGTGGTGACGCACGAGATGGGTTTTGCCCGCGAGGTGTCCAACCAGCTGGTGTTCCTGCACAAAGGCCTGGTCGAGGAAACCGGCTGCCCACGTGATGTGCTGGCAAACCCACAATCCGAGCGGCTCAAGCAGTTTCTCTCCGGCAGCCTGAAGTAAAGGCTGCACCTTTGCACCAGAATAGGGCATGCTGCGCAGCGAGCGCAGCCTGACCCGGCGCCACAGACTCGAACGACCTCAGGTTTCGGACCGTACCCTATGACCACCCAGCGAATCGGTTTTCTCATCTGGCCAAGCACCAAGCCTTTAACGTTGGCGCTGGCAGAGGAAGTATTGCTGGTGGCCCAGCGGGTGCATCCAGACGTGGTCTACGAGCTGGCCTTCCTGCAGGCCGAGCCTGCCGAGGAGGGTGCCTGGCGCCTGCCGGGCGAGCCATGGAATGGTCGCCTGGAAGGCTGTCACAAGCTGTTCTTGCTGGCCGACGAACCGCCACAGGCGGTGGGTGCGACGCTGTCGACAGCGCTCAAGCAGCTGGCCCGCAGTGGCTGCATGATTGGCGGGTTGTCCGCCGGCGTATACCCGCTGGCCATGCTCGGCCTGCTCGATGGCTACCGCGCCGCGGTGCACTGGCGTTGGCAGGACGATTTTGCCGAGCGTTTCCCCAAGGTCATCGCCACCAGCCACCTGTTCGACTGGGACCGTGATCGCCTGACGGCGTGTGGCGGTATGACCGTGACTGACCTGCTGCTGGCGGTGCTGGCGCGCGATCACGGTGCCGAGCTTGCCGGTGCCGTGTCCGAGGAACTGGTGGTCGAGCGTATTCGTGAGGGTGGCGAACGCCAGCGCATTCCGCTGCAGAATCGCCTGGGCTCCAGCCACCCGAAGCTCACCCAGGCGGTGCTGCTGATGGAGGCCAACATCGAAGAGCCACTGACCACCGACGAAATCGCCCAGCATGTGTGCGTTTCGCGCCGGCAGCTGGAGCGCATCTTCAAGCAGTACCTCAATCGAGTGCCGAGCCAGTACTATCTGGAGCTGCGCTTGAACAAGGCACGCCAGATGCTGATGCAGACCAGCAAGTCGATCATCCAGATCGGCTTGTCCTGCGGGTTCTCTTCCGGGCCGCATTTTTCCAGTGCTTACCGCAACTTCTTTGGCGCAACGCCGCGGGAGGATCGTAACCAGCGGCGTAACAGCAGCCCGTTCGAGCTCAGTTCGGCGCCGGCTGAAAAAGGCTGATGAGCTTGGCGGCATGCCCTGAGTTGTGTGGCGGCCATTAGACCGAGCGTCGCCCGCACGGCGCTCGATGCGGCCGCAGCACAAAATCATCGCCCTACACCCCGCAGCCCCTCCAGTTCAATGTGAACACCCGTTCACCCATCCCTTCTCTACCGTTACACTGCGCGATTGCGACAGTGTTTGTCGCATTGCCGAAAGCCTGGCTGAAACTGGGTTTTGCGCTGTAACAAGTTGTCGCTTGGCCGCAAGGACAGGCGCCGATCAGTCCTTACAATCCCCCCATCGCTCGCCACATCCAGGCCAGCGTTCCTCTTCAGGAGACTCAGATGTCCGTTGAGCAAGCCCCGGTGCAACGTGCCGATTTCGACCAGGTCATGGTCCCCAACTATTCTCCGGCGGCCTTCATTCCTGTGCGAGGCGAGGGTTCCCGCGTCTGGGACCAGTCGGGTCGCGAGCTCATCGACTTTGCCGGTGGCATCGCGGTGAACGCCCTGGGCCACTGCCACCCGGCACTGGTCAAGGCCCTGACCGAACAGGCCAATACCCTCTGGCACGTTTCCAACGTCTTCACCAACGAGCCGGCCCTGCGCCTGGCGCACAAGCTGGTTGACGCCACCTTTGCCGAGCGTGCGTTCTTCTGCAACTCGGGCGCCGAGTCCAACGAAGCCGCCTTCAAGCTGGCCCGTCGCGTTGCCCATGACCGCTTCGGCCCCGAGAAGCACGAAATCATCGCCACCGTGAACAGCTTCCACGGCCGCACCTTGTTCACCGTAAGCGTCGGTGGGCAGCCGAAGTATTCCGACGGTTTCGGCCCGAAGATCACCGGCATCAGCCACGTGCCATACAACGACCTGGAAGCGCTGAAGGCACAGATTTCCGACAAGACCTGCGCCGTGGTGATCGAGCCGATCCAGGGCGAAAGCGGTGTGGTGCCGGCCGACAAGGCGTACCTGGAAGGCGCGCGTAAGCTGTGTGACGAGCACAACGCCCTGCTGATCTTCGACGAAGTGCAAACGGGTGTCGGCCGTACCGGTTCGCTGTATGCCTACCAGCACTACGGCGTGACCCCGGACATCCTGACCAGCGCCAAGAGCCTGGGCGGTGGCTTCCCGATCGGCGCCATGCTCACCACCAGCGACATCGCCAAGCACCTGGCCGTCGGCACCCACGGCACCACCTACGGCGGCAACCCGCTGGGCTGCGCCGTTGCCTGCGCGGTGCTGGACGTGATCAACACCCCGCAAACCCTGGCCGGCATCAAGGCCAAGCACGCGCGTTTCAAGGCTCGCCTGGAACAGATCGGTCAGCAGTACAGCCTGTTCACCCAGGTGCGTGGCGTCGGCCTGCTGATCGGCTGCGTGCTCAACGAGGCCTGGCAGGGCAAGGCCAAGGACATCCTCAACGCCGCCGAAAAGGAAGGTGTGATGGTGCTGCAGGCTGGCCCGGACGTGGTGCGCTTCGCGCCAAGCCTGGTGGTGGAAGATGCCGACATCGATGAAGGCCTGGACCGCTTCGAGCGCGCCGTGGCCAAACTGACCCAGGGTTGATTTGCCTGCGGTCTTTCGCTGGCCCTGCACGGGCCGGCGATACCTGA
The DNA here is from genome assembly GCF_042902325.1 of Pseudomonas sp. NPDC012596. Classification (NCBI taxonomy): domain Bacteria; kingdom Pseudomonadati; phylum Pseudomonadota; class Gammaproteobacteria; order Pseudomonadales; family Pseudomonadaceae; genus Pseudomonas; species Pseudomonas sp. NPDC012596. The sequence goes on from NZ_JBIBEB010000020.1 coordinate 90,439, forward strand.
ATTCCAGTGCCGGCGCGTGCTTGCAGATACAACCACGCGCCCGCCGTTTTTCCGTGCCGTCGTGAACGGCCAGTTTTTCCAAAGGAGTGACACCATGCTGGTGATGCGCCCCGCGCAAATGGCTGATCTGAATGAAGTGCAGCGCATGGCTGCAGACAGCCCCGTTGGTGTCACCTCGCTGCCGGACGACGCTGCCCGCCTGGGCGACAAGATCGCCGCCTCGGAGACGTCGTTCGCCGCCGAAGTCAGCTTCAACGGTGAAGAGAGCTACTTCTTCGTCCTTGAAGACAGCGAGACCGGCAAGCTTGCCGGTTGCTCGGCCATCGTTGCCTCGGCCGGTTATTCCGAGCCGTTCTACAGTTTCCGTAACGAAACCTTCGTGCACGCCTCGCGCGAGCTGAAGATTCACAACAAGATCCACGTTCTGTCGCTGTGCCACGACCTCACCGGCAACAGCCTGCTGACCAGCTTCTATGTGCTGCCCGAACTGGTCAACAGTGGCTGGGCCGAGCTCAATTCGCGCGGTCGCTTGCTGTTCATGGCGGCGCACCCGGAGCGCTTTGCCGATTCGGTGGTCACCGAGATCGTCGGCTATAGCGACGAGCAAGGCGAGTCGCCGTTCTGGGATGCCATCGGGCGCAACTTCTTCGACCTCAACTACGCCCACGCCGAGCGCCTGTGCGGCCTGAAAAGCCGTACCTTCCTCGCCGAGCTGATGCCGCATTACCCGATCTACGTGCCCCTGCTGCCGGACGCTGCGCAGGAAGCCATGGGCCAGGTGCATCCGCGTGCGCAGATCACCTTCGACATCCTCATGCGCGAAGGCTTCGAGACCGAACATTACATCGACATCTTCGACGGTGGCCCCACCCTGCATGCGCGTGCTTCGGGCATCCGCTCGATCGCCCAGAGCCGTGTGGTGCCGGTCAGGCTCGAAGAGGCACCGGCCAAGGGTGGCCGCCCGTACCTGGTGTGCAACGGCCAGCTGCAGGATTACCGCGCCGTGCTGCTTGAGCTGGACTGGGTGCCGGGCAAGCCGGTCAGCCTCGGTGCGCAGGCCGCGGAAGCGTTGGGTGTGGGCGAGGGCGCCAGCGTGCGCCTGGTCGCGGTCTGAAGCCTGGGAACAGAGAGTTTTGCGGTGGCCGCAGCTGCCGCTCAAGGAGATAGCATGATCGTTCGTCCTGTACGCAGCAGCGATTTACCTGCGCTGATCGAATTGGCACGCAGCACCGGTACCACCGGGCTGACCACCTTGCCAGCCAATGAGGAGCGCCTTGGGCATCGCGTTGGCTGGGCCGAAAAGAGCTTCCGTGGCGAAGCCGAGCGTGGCGACACCGACTACCTGTTCGTGCTGGAAAACGATGAAGGCCTGGTGGTCGGCATCAGCGCCATCGCCGGTGCCGTCGGCCTGCGCGAGCCCTGGTACAACTACCGGGTCGGCCTGACCGTCAGCGCCTCGCAGGAGCTGAACATCTACCGCGAGATTCCGACCTTGTTCCTGGCCAACGACCTGACGGGCAACTCCGAACTGTGCTCGTTGTTCCTGCGCAGTGACTATCGCTCCGGGATCAACGGCCGCTTGCTGTCGCGGGCGCGCATGCTGTTCATCGCCGAGTTCCCCGAGCTGTTCGGCAACAAGATCATCGCCGAGATGCGCGGCATGTCCGACGAGCATGGCCGGTCGCCGTTCTGGGAAAGCCTGGGTCGGCACTTCTTCAAGATGGAATTCAGCCAGGCCGACTACCTCACCGGCGTGGGCAACAAGTCGTTCATCGCCGAGCTGATGCCCAAGTTCCCGCTGTACACCTGCTTCCTGTCGGAAGCAGCACGCAACGTCATCGGCCGTGTGCACACCGATACCGAGCCTGCGCTGGCCATGCTCAAGCAGGAAGGTTTCAACTATCAGGGCTATGTCGACATCTTCGACGCCGGCCCGGCTATCGAATGCGAAACCTCGAAGATTCGTGCGGTGCGCGAAAGCCAGACCTTGGTGCTGGCCGTGGGCACGCCGGGCGATGACGCCACCCCTTACATCATCCACAACCGCAAGCGCGATGACTGCCGCATCACCGCCGCGCCCGCGCGCCTGGCCGCTGGCACCCTGGTGGTCGACCCGCTGACCGCCAAGCGCCTGCGCATGGGCGCTGGCGACAACGTGCGCGCAGTGCCGCTTTCAGCAGCCCGGGAGGCCCAGTAAATGACCACGCATTACATCGCCGGCAACTGGCAGGCTGGCCGGGGTGAAGCCCTGCAATCGCTCAACCCGGTGACCCAGGCGGTTATCTGGCAAGGGCAGGGCGCTGACGCCAGCCAGGTCGACGCTGCCGTGCAGGCCGCTCGCCAGGCCTTCCCGGCATGGGCGCAACTGAGCCTGGAAGCGCGCATCGATGTGCTGGAGAAGTTTGCCGAGCAGCTCAAGACGCATTCCGAGGCGCTGGCTTACTGCATCGGTGAGGAAACCGGCAAGCCGCTGTGGGAATCGGTCACCGAAGTCACCAGCATGGTCAACAAGGTAGCGATCTCGGTGCAGAGCTACCGTGAGCGCACCGGTGAAAAGAGCGGCCCGCTCGCCGATGCCACCGCAGTGCTACGGCACAAGCCCCACGGCGTGGTCGCCGTGTTCGGGCCGTACAACTTCCCCGGCCACTTGCCCAACGGCCATATCGTGCCAGCGTTGCTGGCAGGTAATTGCGTGGTGTTCAAGCCCAGCGAGCTGACGCCCAAGGTCGCCGAGTTGACGGTCAACTGCTGGATTGCTGCAGGCCTGCCTGCCGGTGTGCTCAACCTAGTCCAGGGCGCGCGGGAAACGGGCGTGGCAGTGGCTGCCAACCCGGGTATCGATGGCCTGTTCTTCACCGGCTCCAGCCGTACCGGCAGCTTGTTGCACCAGCAGTTCGCCGGGCGGCCAGACAAGATTCTGGCCCTGGAAATGGGCGGCAACAACCCATTGGTGGTGGACGAGGTCAAGGATATCGACGCGGCGGTCTACACCGTCATCCAGTCGGCATTCATCTCTGCCGGTCAGCGCTGCACGTGCGCTCGCCGCTTGCTGGTACCGCAGGGTGCCTGGGGCGATGCGCTGCTCGAGCGACTGGTCGAGGTGTGCAAGACCATCACGGTCGGTGCCTTCGACCAGCAGCCGGCGCCCTTCATGGGCTCGGTGATCTCGCTGCAGGCAGCGCAGGCACTGGTTGCTGCCCAGGCCGAACTGCTTGGCAAAGGCGCCATCAGCCTGCTGCAAATGACCCAGCCGCAGGCCAACGCCGCCTTGCTGACCCCAGGCATCCTCGATGTCACTGCCGTGGCCGAGCGCCCCGACGAAGAGTTCTTCGGCCCGCTGCTGCAGGTGATCCGTTATACGGACTTCGATGGCGCCATCGATGAGGCCAACAACACCCAGTACGGGCTGGCCGCCGGCCTGTTGTCCGATTCCCGTGCCCGTTACCAGTACTTCTGGCTGCGCAGCCGCGCCGGCATCGTCAACTGGAACAAGCAATTGACCGGCGCTGCCAGCAGTGCGCCGTTCGGTGGCGTTGGCGCCAGTGGCAACCATCGCGCCAGCGCCTATTACGCGGCCGACTACTGCGCTTACCCCGTGGCTTCGCTGGAGACCGCCAGCCTTGCCTTGCCGGCGACCCTGACGCCGGGCGTCACCCTATAACAACAGGTCACGGAGCCTAGCCGATGAAATCCTATGAAGTGAATTTTGATGGCCTGGTGGGGCCTACCCACAACTACGGCGGCCTGTCCTACGGTAACGTGGCTTCGCAGAGCAATAGCCAGCAGGGCTCAAGCCCCCGTGAAGCGGCGCGCCAGGGCCTGGCAAAGATGAAAGCGTTGGCTGACATGGGCTTCAACCAAGGCGTGCTGGCCCCACAGGAACGCCCGGACGTGGCCGCGTTGCGCCGCCTGGGTTTCAGTGGCAGTGATGCCGAGGTGATCCAGCGCGCCGCCAAAGAAGCCATGCCGCTGCTGGTCGCCAGCTGCTCGGCGTCGAGCATGTGGGTGGCCAATGCCGCCACTGTCAGCCCCAGCGCCGACACCGCCGACGGCCGAGTGCACTTCACTGCTGCCAACCTGAACTGCAAGTACCACCGCAGCATCGAGCACCCGACCACCAGCCGTGTGCTGGCCGCCATGTTCAACAACGACAAACACTTTGCCCACCACCCGGCACTGCCTGCCGTGGCACAGTTTGGCGATGAAGGCGCGGCCAACCACACGCGCTTCTGTCGCAGCTATGGCGAAGCTGGCGTCGAGTTTTTCGTCTATGGGCGCAGTGCATTCGACAGCCGCTACCCGGCGCCGCAGAAGTACCCGGCACGTCAGACCCTCGAGGCTTCCCAGGCGGTAGCGCGGCTGCACGGCCTGAGTGACGACGGTGTGGTCTACGCTCAACAGAACCCGGCGGTAATCGACCAGGGGGTGTTCCACAACGATGTGATTGCGGTGGGTAACGGCGAGGTGCTGTTCTACCACGAAGACGCCTTCCTTGAGACCGATGCGGTGCTTGGCCAACTGCAAGCTAAACTGGCCAGCAAGGGCGGCAACTTCCAGGCCATCCGGGTGCCACGGGCTAAGGTGGCGGTAGAGGACGCGGTACGGTCCTACCTGTTCAACAGCCAGCTGCTCAGCCGTGAAGACGGCTCGATGCTGCTGGTGGTGCCGGAGGAGTGCCGCAACAACGAGCGCGTCTGGGCCTACCTGCAGCAGTTGGCCAGCCAGGGCGGCGCGGTGCAGGAGGTCAAGGTGTTCGACCTCAAGCAGAGCATGCAAAACGGCGGTGGGCCGGCTTGCCTGCGCTTGCGTGTGGCACTGAAGGAAACGGAACTGGCGGCGGTCAATCCAGGCGTTATCATGACCGCCCCGCTGTATGACACGCTGCTGCAGTGGGTCGACAAGCACTACCGCGACCGCCTCGGCGAGGCGGACCTTGCCGATCCGCAGTTGCTGGTCGAATGCCGTACGGCACTGGATGAGTTGACCCAGATCCTGAAGTTGGGTTCGGTCTATCCGTTCCAACGCCAACCTTGAAGAGAGAGTTTGTAATGACCGACGCCCTGCGCCTGATCCTTGAAGATGAAGACGGCACCCAGCTGGAAACCTCATGCACTCGTTTTGCCGTGGTGTGGCAAGGCAAGGAAGTGTGGATTCAGCAAGACGGCCGCGGCCAGTTGCTGATTGGCGTCGATGTCGATGAAAACGACGCCGAGTTTGCCAACCTGCTGCTGCGCCCAATGGCCACCAACCTGGTCAGCCTGCAGCTGGAGATGGAGCCGGCAGACGTCGGCGATGAAGGCGATGATCACGTCCATGGCCCCGATTGCGGCCACCACCACTAAGGAAGCGCCTATGCTCGCCCTTGGCAAATTGCTTGAGCTGACCCTGACCGATCACGAGCCGGCCGAGAAGACCCAAGTGACACCCAAGGGCGTGCGTTTGCGCTGGCTGGGGGAGGGCGCGCTGGAAGTGCGCCCTCCGGAAAACGACGATTGTGGGCTGGACCTGCTGCTATCGGCAGGTATTCATGGCAATGAAACCGCGCCGATCGAACTGCTCGAACGGCTGCTGCATGGCGTTGCCAATGGCAAGATCAAGCCGCGTGCTCGGGTGCTGTTCCTGTTCGGCAACCCGGCAGCCATCCGCAAGGGCGAGCGCTTCATCGAGCAGGACATCAACCGCCTGTTCAATGGCCGCCACGAGCTTTCCAGTGGTTTCGAGGCGCTGCGCGCCGCCGAGCTGGAACAGTTTGCCCGGGTATTCTTCAGCAAGCCTGAGCGCACCCGCCTGCATTACGACCTGCATACCGCCATCCGCGGTTCCAAGATCGAGCAGTTCGCCCTGTACCCTTACAAGGAGGGTCGCCAGCATTCCCGGCGCGAACTGGCGCGCCTGGCGGCCGCCGGCATGGAGGCGGTGCTGCTGCAGAGCAAGTCGTCGATCACCTTCAGCGCCTTCACCTATGAGCAGCTCGATGCCGAGGCATTCACCCTGGAGCTTGGCAAGGCGCGGCCATTCGGGCAAAACGAGCAGGTCAATCTCGACAAGCTGGAAGAGCGCCTGATCCAGATTATCGAAGGTGCCGAGCCCGCGACCGAAGGTTCGCTGGACGGTTTGCAACTCTTCAGCGTGGCGCGCGAGATCATCAAGCACAGCGAGGGCTTCCGCCTGCACCTGCCTGCGGACATCGAGAACTTCTCCGAGCTGAGCAAGGGTTACCTGCTGGCCGAAGACTTGGCGGAAATGCGCTGGGTGGTCGAGGAGGAGGGCGCGCGGATCATCTTCCCCAACCCCAAGGTCAAGAACGGGCTGCGCGCCGGGATTCTCATCGTCCCGGACTCGGGGCAACGGCTGGGATGAATTGCTGGGGCCTATTGCCGGCGTGCCGGCGAGAGGGTCAGAACCGTCAGTTTTGGATCCGAGCGCATCCGTTAAAAGTATTTAATTAACCGCCTGTTCCATTTTCCCTTCCCTTGGGCGGTAATTGGCTTGCCAGCGGCAAAAGCCTGCCTTTAGCATCCGGTCATGTCTTTTTCGTTTGCTTGAGCTGAAAAGCCGTCCAATCGACGCTTTCTATCGCATAAACACACTGCACCGAGATTGCAGGACCGATATAATGCGGCCCTTTGCCGTCGTTTCGTCGACGCGTTTGCCCCCAAGGGCCGCCGTTTCCGTGGAAGAACCTATGAAAAGCGCAGAAATCCGTGAAGCCTTCCTTCGCTTCTTCGAAGAGCAAGGCCATACCCGAGTCGCCTCCAGTTCGCTGATTCCGAACAACGACCCGACCCTGCTGTTCACCAACGCAGGCATGAACCAGTTCAAGGACTGCTTCCTCGGTGCAGAGAAGCGCGCCTACACCCGTGCGGTCAGCAGCCAGAAGTGCGTACGCGCCGGCGGCAAGCACAACGACCTGGAAAACGTCGGCTACACCGCGCGTCACCACACCTTCTTCGAAATGCTGGGCAACTTCAGCTTCGGCGACTACTTCAAGCGCGATGCGATCACCTTCGCCTGGAACTTCCTGACGTCCGACAAGTGGCTGAACCTGCCCAAGGAAAAGCTCTGGGTCACCGTTTACGCCAGCGACGACGAAGCCTACGACATCTGGACCAAAGAAGTCGGCGTGCCGGCCGAGCGCATGGTGCGCATCGGTGACAACAAAGGCGCCCCGTACGCCTCCGACAACTTCTGGACCATGGGCGATACCGGCCCGTGCGGCCCGTGCACCGAGATCTTCTATGACCACGGCGCTGATATCTGGGGCGGCCCGCCCGGCTCCCCGGAAGAAGACGGCGACCGTTACATCGAGATCTGGAACAACGTCTTCATGCAGTTCAACCGCACTGCCGACGGTGTTCTGCACCCGCTGCCAGCGCCGTCGGTGGATACCGGCATGGGCCTTGAGCGCATCAGTGCGGTAATGCAGCACGTGCATTCGAACTACGAGATCGACCTGTTCCAGAACCTGCTGATCGCAGCCGCCAAGGCCATCGGTTGCAGCAACGACGGCCAGGCTTCGTTGAAGGTCGTGGCCGACCACATTCGCTCCTGCGGCTTCCTGATCGCCGACGGCGTGCTGCCGTCCAACGAAGGCCGTGGCTACGTGCTGCGCCGCATCATTCGCCGCGCGTGCCGTCACGGCAACAAGCTGGGCGCAAAGGGCAGCTTCTTCTATCAGATCGTCGCTGCCCTGGTCGCCGAGATGGGCGAGGCCTTCCCGGAGCTCAAGAGCCAGCAGGCGCACATCGAGCGCGTGCTCAAGGCTGAAGAAGAGCAGTTCGCCAAGACCCTCGAGCAGGGCCTGCGCATCCTCGAGCAGGACCTGGCGCAGCTCAAGGGCAACGTAGTGCCGGGCGACGTGGTGTTCAAGCTGTACGACACCTACGGCTTCCCGATGGACCTCACCGCTGACATCGCCCGCGAGCGCGAGCTGACCATCGACGAAGCCGGCTTCGAGCGCGAGATGGACGCCCAGCGTGAGCGTGCCCGCTCCGCCAGCGCCTTCGGCATGGACTACAACAGCCTGGTCAAGGTCGACACGGCCACCGACTTCGTCGGCTACAGCACCACCGAAGGCCAGGGTAAGGTCATCGCCCTGTACAAGGACGGCCAGGCCGTCGACCAGCTGGGTGAAGGCGAGCAGGGCGTCGTGGTCCTGGACCGTACGCCGTTCTATGCCGAATCCGGTGGCCAGGTCGGTGACTGTGGCTACCTGCAGACCGGTGCCGTGCGCTTCGACGTGCAGGACACCACCAAGACCGGCGGTGCATTCCTGCACCATGGGGTCGTCAGCAGCGGTGCGTTGGTCATCGGTTCGCCGGTCGAGGCCAAGGTCGATGCCGAGGTGCAGCACGCCACTTCGCTGAACCACTCGGCCACCCACCTGTTGCACGAAGCGCTGCGCCAGGTGCTGGGCGAGCACGTGCAGCAGAAGGGCTCGCTGGTCGACAGCCAGCGCCTGCGTTTCGACTTCAGCCACTTCGAAGCGGTGACGCCTGCGCAGATCAAAGCGCTCGAAGACATCGTCAACCGTGAAGTGCGCAAGAACACCCCGGTGCAAACCGAAGTCACCGATATCGAAACCGCCAAGCGCAAAGGCGCAATGGCCCTGTTCGGCGAGAAGTATGGTGATACCGTGCGCGTGCTGAGCATGGGTGGCGATTTCTCCGTTGAGCTGTGCGGCGGTATCCACGCCAAGCGCACCGGCGATATCAGCCTGTTCAAGATCATCAGCGAAGGTGGCGTGGCCTCTGGCGTACGCCGTATCGAAGCAGTTACCGGCGCTGCCGCGCTGGCCTACCTGAACGCTGCCGAAGAGCAGGTCAAGGAAGCCGCGCAGCTGGTCAAGGGTAACCGTGACAACCTGATCGACAAGCTGTCGGCTGTGCTTGAGCGCAACCGCCAGCTGGAGAAGCAGCTGGAACAGCTGCAGGCCAAGGCCGCCAGCGCCGCCGGGGATGATCTCTCCAACGCGGCTGTTGAGGTCAAGGGCGCCAAGGTGCTTGCTGCCCGCCTGGATGGGCAGGACGGCAAGGCCCTGCTGGCGCTGGTCGATCAGCTGAAGAACAAGCTCGGCCACGCAGTGATCCTGCTGGGCAGCGAGCATGAGGGCAAGGTCGTGCTGGTGGCCGGCGTGACCAAAGACCTCTCCAGCCAACTCAAGGCTGGCGACCTGATGAAACAAGCCGCTGCGGCGGTGGGTGGCAAGGGCGGTGGCCGTCCGGACATGGCCCAGGGTGGTGGCGTCGACGTCGCTGCGCTGGACCAGGCCCTGGCGCTGGCCGTGCCGTTCGCAGAGCAGGGACTTTGAGATGAAGGGGCCGGCGGTCTAGTCGCCGGCCCCTTCATGTTGGATGGTTTTTTTGGGGCCCTGTATGGGCTGAGGCACCATTGAAATGGCGTTGATCGTACAGAAATTTGGCGGTACCTCTGTCGGTTCCATCGAGCGGATCGAGCAGGTTGCCGACAAGGTCAAGAAACACCGTGAGGCGGGCGACGACCTGGTGGTTGTGCTGTCGGCCATGAGCGGCGAAACCAATCGCCTGATCGAGCTGGCCAAGCAGATCACCGATCAGCCGGTTCCGCGTGAGCTGGACGTGATCGTATCCACCGGCGAGCAGGTCACCATTGCACTGCTGGCCATGGCCTTGATCAAGCGTGGCGTGCCGGCTGTGTCCTACACCGGCAACCAGGTGCGCATCCTCACCGACAGCTCGCACAACAAGGCGCGCATCCTGCAGATCGACGATCAGAAGATTCGTGCCGACCTCAAGGCCGGGCGCGTGGTGGTTGTGGCTGGTTTCCAGGGCGTCGACGAGCATGGCAGCATCACCACCCTCGGCCGTGGCGGCTCCGACACCACCGGTGTGGCCCTGGCGGCCGCGCTCAAGGCTGACGAGTGCCAGATCTACACCGACGTCGATGGCGTCTACACCACCGACCCGCGTGTGGTGCCGCAGGCTCGCCGCCTGGAGAAGATCACTTTCGAAGAGATGCTGGAAATGGCCAGCCTCGGTTCCAAGGTGCTGCAGATCCGTTCGGTGGAGTTCGCCGGCAAGTACAACGTTCCGCTGCGCGTGCTGCACAGCTTCAAGGAGGGTCCGGGGACCCTCATTACCATTGATGAAGAGGAATCCATGGAACAGCCGATCATTTCCGGTATCGCCTTCAACCGTGATGAAGCCAAGCTGACCATTCGTGGCGTGCCGGACACCCCGGGCGTTGCTTTCAAGATCCTCGGCCCGATCAGCGCCTCGAACATCGAAGTGGACATGATCGTGCAGAACGTGTCGCACGATAACACCACCGACTTCACCTTCACCGTGCACCGCAACGAGTACGAGAGTGCTTACCGTGTGCTGGAGAACACCGCGCGTGAAATCGGTGCCCGTGAAGTGATCGGCGACACCAAGATCGCCAAGGTCTCGATCGTCGGTGTTGGCATGCGTTCGCACGCCGGCGTTGCCAGCCGCATGTTCGAAGCCCTGGCCAAGGAGAGCATCAACATCCAGATGATCTCCACGTCCGAAATCAAGGTTTCGGTGGTCATCGAAGAGAAGTACCTGGAGCTGGCCGTACGCGCGCTGCACACCGCGTTCGAGCTCGACGCTCCGGCCCGACAGGGCGAGTAAGGCGTTGCCTTGAGGGGCGCGGCTTGCCGCGCCCTTCGCGTTTCTGCTCGTTACGCAGGCCCTGTCCTGCCAGCGTGACGCGCTTTGCGGCCTGAGTCGTTGTCCGCGACCAGGCCCTGCTGTTACCAGACTGTTATCCCTGAATGTTTGCCTAAGGAGAAAGCTATGTTGATTTTGACTCGTCGGTGCGCCGAGAGCCTGATCATTGGAGACGGCGAGATCACCGTGACGGTGCTCGGCGTGAAAGGAAACCAGGTGCGTATCGGCGTCAGCGCCCCTAAGGAAGTGGCCGTTCACCGCGAAGAAATCTACCTGCGGATCAAGAAAGAGAAGGATGAGGAGCCAAGCCTTTAATTCTTTTGAAGTTTTTTTCAAAAAAAGGGTTGCAAACGAGGAAGAGCCTGTTTAATATTCGCCTCGTGTTGCGGTGAGGTGGCCGAGTGGCCGAAGGCGCTCCCCTGCTAAGGGAGTATACCTCATAAGGGTATCGGGGGTTCGAATCCCCCCTTCACCGCCATTATTTGCGTAGGGCGCTGTAAACGGTAAGAACGCTAAGTCGTTGATTTTAAACGAAAAGATTCTTGCAAAAATGTTTCAGCGACCTATAATGCGCGGCAAGACACGGACTCATAGCTCAGCTGGATAGAGTACTCGGCTACGAACCGAGCGGTCGCAGGTTCGAATCCTGCTGAGTCCGCCATTTTTGAAGTGGCTTTGCTTGCAAGGGTGCTTCAAACAACCAGTGGTAATCTGGTCTAAAACTACCAACTACGGACTCATAGCTCAGCTGGATAGAGTACTCGGCTACGAACCGAGCGGTCGCAGGTTCGAATCCTGCTGAGTCCGCCATTTTTTGAAGTGGCTCTGCTTGCAAAGGTGCTTCAAGCAATCAGTGGTAATCTGATTCAAAACTACCAACCACGGACTCATAGCTCAGCTGGATAGAGTACTCGGCTACGAACCGAGCGGTCGCAGGTTCGAATCCTGCTGAGTCCGCCATTTTTGAAGTGGCTCTGCTTGCAAAGGCACTTCAACCCACCAGTGGTAATCTGGTCTAAAACTACCAACACGGACTCATAGCTCAGCTGGATAGAGTACTCGGCTACGAACCGAGCGGTCGCAGGTTCGAATCCTGCTGAGTCCGCCACACAATCAAGAAGCCCGCTCATTTGAGCGGGCTTTTTGTTTTCTCCCGGTCACTGATTTATCAGTGATGCCCGCTAGACTCAAAACTAACCAGCGCCACAATCTTTTGCGCGGTGCATGTGTTCTTTCTTTCGCCGCTGCCGTCGCACAGATAGCTTCGAGCGTTGTCCTAGCTTTATCGCGCAAACGATTGTTCTGGCCAAAAATTTAGGCGATCTGCCCGCTTAGGCAGTGTATGATTGCGCCCGTCAGCCCCGCCGGGGCTTGTGGAATACCACCATGGACTTACCCAGTAGTTACTCCTTAACACGTTTCATGCAGCTTGATCTGACCGATTGATTCTCCCGGCGTGCTCCGCTGCTGGGAGTGGAGTTCGCCTATGACTGAAGTAGAAGTAAAAAAAGCGCAAGAGAGCCTGCAGGATCGCCTGGCCCAGGTGGTCGAGCTATTGCAGCGTCAACGCGTGGTGGAAGACCTGACCCACCGTCAGGAAGGTCATCACCACGATCTGGTGGAAAACCTCGTCCACCGTCAGAATCTTGTCGAGCTGCAACGTAAGCTCGACGACCTGCACCCTGCAGACATCGCCTACATCCTCGAAGCCTTGCCTCTGGAAGACCGCCTGACGGTCTGGCAGCTGGTGCGCTCGGATCGTGATGGCGACATCCTGCTCGAAGTTTCCGATTCGGTACGCCAATCGCTGATCGCCGACATGGACGATCACGAGATCCTCGCCGCGGCCAAGGAGATGGACGCCGACGAACTGGCTGACCTGGCGCCGGAACTGCCGCGTGACGTCGTTCACGAGCTGATGGAAACGCTCGATGCCCAGCAGCGCGAGCGTGTACGTTCGGCGCTGAGCTACGACGAGGAGCAGGTCGGTGCACTGATGGACTTCGAGATGGTCACCATCCGCGAAGACATCAGCCTGGAAGTCGTGCTGCGCTACCTGCGCCGTCTGAAAGAACTGCCCAACCACACCGACAAGCTGTTCGTGGTCGACTACGACGGCATTCTCAAAGGTGTGCTGCCGATCAAGCGCTTGCTGGTCAACGACCCGGACAAGAAGGTAGCGGAGGTCATGGCGACCGACCCGGTATCCTTCCACCCCGAGGAAGATGCCTACGACGCTGCACAGGCGTTCGAGCGTTATGACCTGGTTTCGGCGCCGGTGGTGGACAAGAGTGACCGCTTGATCGGCCGTTTGACCATCGATGAAATGGTCGACCTGATTCGCGAGGAGAGCGAAAGCGAAGTCCTCAACATGGCGGGTCTGCGTGAAGAGGAAGACATTTTTGCCTCGGTCTGGCGTTCGCTGCGCAACCGTTGGGCATGGCTCGCGATCAACCTTATTACCGCATTCCTGGCTTCGCGGGTTATTGGCCTGTTCGAAGGTTCCATCGAGAAGCTGGTAGCCCTGGCTGCACTGATGCCCATCGTTGCGGGCATTGGCGGCAACTCCGGCAACCAGACCATTACCATGATCGTTCGCGCCATGGCGTTGGACCAGGTGTCACCGGGCAATACCAGCCGCCTGATGCGCAAGGAGCTGGCAGTTTCGCTGCTCAATGGTCTGATCTGGGGTGGGGTGATCGGTATCGTCGCGTTCTGGCTGTACGGCAGCTGGTCACTGGGCCTGGTGATGACTGCGGCGATGACCTTGAACTTGTTGCTGGCCGCGCTGATGGGGGTATTGATCCCCATGACCCTGACGCGTCTGGGGCGCGACCCGGCCATGGGCTCCAGCGTGATGATCACTGCCGTGACCGACAGTGGTGGCTTCTTCATCTTCCTGGGGCTGGCGACGCTGTTCCTGCTGTAACAGCGTCAACGCCTGGGGGCTGCCTGGCAGTTCCCCCGGCGTTCTCGGCACAACGAAAAAAGCCAGCTTGCGCTGGCTTTTTTGTGCTCGCTGTACGCTTCAGGAAGCGTCGGCGGCCATTTCCACATCGTGAGCGATGAGGGCCACCAGCGCGTTTTGCTGGCGGTGCGACAACTGGCGGAAGCGTTGCAGCAGCTCGCGTTCATGCAGGGACAGTTCAGGGCTGTCCAGGCGCATGCTCAGCTCGTCGCCCAGCGCACCTTCCTGGATAAGGCTCTGTTCCAGGCGAGCGATGATTTCGGAGTTCATGCTGCGATGATGGTTGCGCGCTACCTCGGCAATGCGCTCACGCATTCCGTCTGGCAGGCGGACTACAAACTTGTCAGCGGTGCGGCTCGAATAAATAGCCTGTTTCATTGGGCGCATATAAATTGACCGGTTTTTGGTTCAGGGGAAGCGGTTCTCAAATTGGCCGCACGGGATGGTGGTACGACCGTGGCGACGACAAAATGTTCAACCGACTGGAAAATTTGGTGCTCATCTTGCCTCAAGGTCGCCGTTTCCTTGGCGTCAATTCTGTGACAAATAGTGATCCTGATAAAGGCTTTTTGCCAGTACCAATTATCAGAAATGAGTACTGGTTTGAAAAGTTTTGCATTCCCAGGCTCACCCTACCGTCAGGCCCTTGCCGTCAAAAACCCGTAAAACGCAGCAAAGGTCACAGAAAACCCCTAAAATGCGCGGGTTTCCTTTCATAGAGCATAGTGGCTATGCAACATGACGCAAGCGCCCAACGTAAACCCCCAGGCCGCCTGATATTCCTGATAGGACCTTCAGGTTCGGGAAAAGATTCCCTGATCGATGCGGCCCGTGAGCAGCTCTCTGCCGCAGGTGTTGAAATTGCCCGGCGGGTCATCACCCGCTCGCCGGAGGCCAAGGGTGAGGCTGCCCATGGCGTCACGCCTGAGCGTTTCGCGGCCATGCAGGCGGCCGGAGAATTTGCCATGTATTGGCAAGCGAATGGCTTGGCGTACGGGATCCCTGCCCAGGTCAACGATTGGCTGGCGCAGGGGCGATCGGTGCTGGTCAATGGTTCCCGGGCTTATCTGCCCGAAGCTCGACAGCGCTATCCGGACCTTCTTGCGGTATGCCTGGAGGTCAAGCCTGAGATCCTGCGCGAGCGCTTGCTCGCCAGAGGGCGCGAGACACCCCAGCAGGTCGACCAGCGCCTGGCGCGAGGTGCGCAGTTGCAGGCCGGCCCCGATTCGGCTGTGTATCGCCTGGACAACTCGGGGTCGCTGGCCACGGCGGTCTGCGCGTTGCTTGAGCTGCTGCGCCACGAGCGGCTGCTCGTTTGACATGTATCGGAAAGGCCCTACGTGCAAAAAGCCCGATAGGTGCATGACAAACGGCAGCCTGCTGGTTAACATGCTCCCCGTCCAGCTGTGCAGCGCTCGCTGTCGGTTCTTGTGTCTCAGTAGCTCAATTGGATAGAGCATCCCCCTCCTAAGGGGAAGGTTGGCAGTTCGAACCTGCCCTGGGACGCCATATAAATAAAGGCTTGCAGCAATTTAGGCTTGCGCCACAAAAACGCCATGGGTGCGTGGCGGGTGCAACAGTTTTGCTTCAGGTAGAGAAAGCCCCGCTCAGATGTTTGCTGTCGGGGCTTTTTTGCAACTGGGGCTATCTCAAGGAATGGCATGGATACGCTGATCAATTTCGCCCTGACCACCCTTGCTACCGCAGGGGTGACCACTGTCCTTTTGGCGGCTCTCGGATGGCTGCTCAGAACCTGGATAGGCGAACGCTTAAAGGCGAGCATCAAGCATGATTATGATGAACGCCTAGAGCGTCTCAAAAGTGAACTCAAGGTGCAAAACGATTTGGATCTTGCCGCCTTGAAATCAGAAGTGGATAGACAGGCTGAAAAGCTAAAAATCGCCGCTCTGTCCTTTTCAGATGTCCAAAAAGCTACGATTCCACGAAAAATTGAAGCCGTGGATGATTTGTGGGCGGCCGTTATGCAGGCCCGTGGTCATATGCCTGGGGAGTTCTATGTCTGCGACGTGCTCACGGATGACGAGCTATCTGATATGAGGAAGACAGGCCCACTGAACGACATACGTTTGAGGTTGCTGAAGATTGATGCTATGGCCTTGTCGCCGCTCATTTTTGGAGATGCCGAAAAGGTCAGACCACACGTTGGGGAGTATATCTGGGCACTGTTCGCAACATTTCATGGGTTGTTGAGCAGGATACTGTTTCTAATTTCGGGGAAAAATGAAGATCGTAGATGGTATCGTGACAAAAATGTTCAGCGTCTGATCGCATCAGCATTTGGGCAGGATCGCCTCGATGTATTTCTCCATCTCAAGGTGAGTCGTTACGATTGGTTGAGGAGAGAGTTTGACGGTCGGCTTTTCGCATCATTTGAACATCTGTTGAACGGCAAAGCTTTTAGTGAGGCTGCCCTGCGCCAAGCTCAAGAAATGGAGAGCCAGCTAGCACGTGCAAACCAGGAGCAGGGTTAGTTAGGATATTGCGTCCCTAATTCTCAGAACCGTCGTGGTCGAGCAATCTGCGTGCCGGGCCGTGGCGCGGATGCCCAAGCCGGCGCCGAGCAGTTCCTTGACCCGTTTGTGCAACTCTTCATCTACCGGCCGGCCTTGGTACTTGCCGGCAGCCTTAGCCTTCTGTATTCCCTGGGCCTGGCGCTCGCGGCGCTGCTCGTAATCCTTCCGGGCGATAGCCGCCATCATTTCCACCAGCATCGAGTTGATCGCGGCCAACATCCGGTCGGTGAACTCGTCGCCCTGCGTGTCACGCATACCCTGATGGCTGGTGGGCAGATCGAGCGCGACAATGCGCAGGCCCTTGGCGTCGATAGCACCCTTGAGCTTGGCCCAGTCGTCAGCGGGGAGGCGGGAGAGGCGGTCGATGGATTCGACCAAGAGCACATCACCCTTGCGGGCATCCCTCAGCAGGCGAAGCAGCTCAGGTCGATCCGCCGCGGCGCCGCTGGCGTTCTCCAGATACTCGCAGGCGATGACCTTGTTATGGTTGCTGGCGAACTTCTCCAGGGACGCCCGGGCGCGGCCGGCGTCTTGCTCGTCGGTGGATGCTCGAAGGTAGGCGCGGATGAACATAGTGCAACCTGTATCAGTTAGGGTGTTGTACTAATACTGTTGCATTTTGGGTGGTACTTATCAAGCGAAAAGGCTGATAAAGGCCAGAACTGACCGTATCAGCCTAGGCATACCCTAGATGGAGCTGGCGTCTTACTGAACCTGAGCTAGATTGCAAAATGCCATCTAACAACACAGGGAGTCGTAACATGGGGATGCATTACGCGAGTCTTGCAGACGTTCGCGAGCATATGAGTGCTGAGCTCAAAGGGGACCAGGCTGCTGGGAAGCTATTTGTAAGCAATCGGCTTACTCCACTCGGCGGCCAGCAGTGGCCTGGTTTGCTGCTGGATGCAGTTGAGCAACATGATGATGACTGGCTTGCCGCTCAGCTGAGGGCCAACAGGCTTATCATCACCCAAGAGCAGCGGCGTAAGCCATCAGGTGGTTTCACTATGGCCGCAGTTCCAGCGACGGCGCCTGATACCCTTGCAGAAGGGGAGTTCAATCGCTTCTATATCCGCGGTGTTTGCCTGCAAGCAATCAAAATCGGACGTCCAATGGTCGAGGTTTACCGCGCCAAAGCTGTAGCGGCTCCACGAGCAGAATCAACAGCCAAGGTGGGCACCCAGATTTCTCCTGAGAGATTGCTGGCTGACCTGCGTCAAAACCTCGGTATTGATACCGCCTTAGGGCTTCCAGCTGGCCCGAACTCAGGGCTGTCGGTCAAACTCTGAGCTCTATCTCGGACCATCAGTTAGGCTTTATCTTGCGCCTCGATGGATGCAGAGATGATCGCTCCTCCCCAGCGGCGCTCGCCTATGCATATGGGAACGGGGTTGCCGCTGGCGGTGGTGTTCTTGGCTGAGCCGAAGGCGTAACTCGGCAGGTTCTCCGGCGCTCCGCTCTGAGAGAGACCACCAGCCTGCGGGCTAAGCATCTGGATTACGCCTCCAGCGGTATTTGCAATACCGGCCCCCATGACAGCCGTTGCGGCTGCCCCCGCAGTCATGAACGAGGCGACGACAATCAAGGCTACACCTATCACTGTCTGCAAAAGGCCGGCGCGCTTGCTGCCCTGAATCACAGGGACGATACGCACCTCATTTGCGCCACCGCGGGCGAATTCATCCTCCCCGACGTTTTTGCGGTTCCTGAATATCGCGAATCGCATACCCAGTGCTTCCAGCCGCTTGATCTCTTGTTCGAAGCCTTGCAGCGTTGCCTTCAAGGCCCGAAATACCTCCCAGGCGTTTTGGCTGTCTAGCAAGTAATCCCTCTTGCGGAAGAATTTACGAATCAGTGGGCCGGACAGGTAAACGGCGGTCATGGCCGGCAACTTTCGGACTTGGGCAGCCATCATGGGTTCTCCTTGGGCATCGGCAAGCACACGCCGAGTCGGCGAGCCAGCATCTCACGGCTCTGCAGGCCTTGGATGCGGATAGCCTTCTCACGGGCAGGGTCAGGGTTCCAAGCGGCGCAGTGGCAGGCCGATACCGCCTTGACGCCGCGATAAGATCCCCGCAGCAGATCGGCAGAGATGCGCGCCTCTTCTTCGGTGAAAAACGGGCCGTCTATGTTGACGTGGCGACCGCTCTGTACGCACTGCACATTCCAGACGTCGTAGCCGCTGATGGCGATAGGGTTGGCGGCGAAGTCGGCGATCTTACACGCCTCGCTGAATCGATCTTTGTAGCCCATCAGGCCGCCTCCCCAGAGGTCTGCTGCTTCATCCGCTGAGCCATCTCAGGCGGAAGAGGGGTGTTGCTTGGCAGTTCCAGCGGAATCGGCTTGAGCCATTCGATCAGGTCCACAAGGCCCTGGCTTACTTTGGTCAGGGAACCGATCTCCGCCGTCTTGCTGTCGAGCTCTACCCCGGCCCGGATAACGTCATTGCCCAGGGTCTGCACCATGTGCAGAAGGTCGCGCATACCACCGGCCAGGCGGGCCAGCGTCAGCACGGCGTCGGCGTGGTTCACGGCAATGCCAGCGGCGCCAAGTTGGACCAACTGGGCATTGCTGAAGCCGCTGAGGCGGGCGGGGCCGCGCAGGACTGCGGCGGTGATGCGCTGTTCTCGGCCCAGGCGAATCTCGCTCATGAGATCGGAACGGTCTTTGGAGGTCAGATCATAGACATAGGCCCTGCACTCGGCATCCATCGCCGCGCCCGCTGCGTCAGTCGACGCCAGTGGCTGAACGGGCAGCAACTGGGTGGATGCGAAGGTGTGGAGGTTGGTCGCTGTTTCGGCGATGCTGGGCAGAGCCGCTTTAGCGGCGTCGGCGAAGAGGGTGTATGCGTCGAGCGACTGGCGGGCCTTGGCCGCGGTCGTCAGGTCGGGGTTCTCCCGGATTCGCTGAGCCTTGGCGAGCGCGGTTCCGTGCTGATCCATGATCAGGTTCTGTAGGCGCATGAGTGGGCCAACGTTCGGCCAGAGCGCCCACTTGGTGCCTGGCAGGTTCTGACCTTGATACTGGACGAAGTCGTTTACGAAAGCGCTTGCGTCACCGATGCGGGTGAGGGTGCCTACAGCGTGATTCAGTTGCATGGTTCTATCCCCTTTTGGGTGGTTTTCTGCTCTGCCTCCAGATCGGAGAACAGGGTTGCTAGGTCGTTTGTCTTGGCGCCGCTTCCGCCGACGGCTTCGGCGCTTAGCTCATCCATGATCTTGCTGATCTCCATCACGGTCTGGTCCTCGCTCAGGGTAGAGACCTGCCTGCGCAGGCCATCAATGCGCTTGCGTGTACTCATGGCGTGCCTCGATGGCTTGTTGATAGAGGGCGGCCGCGTAATCGGGAATGGAGACACCTGCCGGGAGCTGTTCGGCCGTAATCGCTCCAGGTGAGGGGAATGTCATATCGAGAAGGCCGGCCGGGCTCCTGCGACCCAGCCGCTCGGTCTTTCGGGCGTGCTGGACAATCGCCAGGGCTAGTTCCTCTGCTTGAGCGCTGCTCATCGCCGAGAAGGGGAAGAAGAACGATGCGGGACGCCCCTGGACGCGATACGCCAGGACGTGGCCCGTGTCGTCAGGGAAATCCATCTGCCCGGCGGATGCGTCCACAACGGTCAGCGTCACCAGGTGTACCGGCTCCTCATCTGCTCCGACGAGCGCAGCTAGGCGTTTCACCTCAGAGCGGAGGCTGCGCGCATTCATCGCTGCATCTCCTCAATCTGCTCGCGCAGATCCTCGACGGCTTTCTGGAGCTCCTCCACTTCAATCACCTTGGCAACGGAGCTGAGCGCTTCGATTAGGTGGCGGCCTTGGTCCGGCGGCAACTCGCCGGAGGCGATGGCTCGCAGGATGGATTTCGCCGCGCTGGGCAGGTCGGTGTCATCCAGGTCGAACAGCACGGGCTCAGAGGTGGCCTTGATTGGTGGCACCAAACGCTCAAGGATCAACCGGCACGCCTGCATATCACCCTTCTTGGCAGCGGCCATCACCTTCTTGGTCACCGCTTCAGCGCCCTCTGCGAGTTTGGCTCGGATGGCTTGCGTTTGACCGGAGCGCCCGCCTGGGTTGCCGGAGTGGCCTGGCTTGAATTGCCCGCGAGCACTGCGCCCTGGCTGATTACCCGAATCGTGCAAGGCCGCCCTCCATCGCGAAGGTCGGCTTGTTCTCGGCGAGGGCTATCAGCAGTGCGTTTGCTTCGATGTGGCCCTGCTCAGCGGCAGCGCGAAGGCGCGCCCAGGCGGCGGAAATTTCTGCCTTGGTGGGCCGCACCTGCTGGCCGCGCAGCTTCGTAGGCGTAGTCATGTGGGGTCCTCAAATAGAGACTTGAGAACCCACATTAGGCCGGATGTGGTCGCATAACCAGTGTTTTATAGGTGCACTTCAGGTGCTACACATAACGGGACATAACGGGACGAATAAGCCTGATTTCCAGGCCTCGGAAAGGGCTGTTTTCGTTGCACTATGTTAATCAGGCCCTAAGTGATACAGCGCGCCAAACTACGAAGTTTTCGAGGTATGCCCAGGTTCGCACCGGTGGTGGAAACCTCGCGCCACAAAATGACCAGGTTCGGTTTCGTGGCGCGCGAACTACCGGAATGCCGGCAGTTTCGAGGTGGACCATCAATGGCGGGAAACAACCCAATTGCTGGGTAGTCACCCCCGGCCACCAGGTGAACGAATCGTTCACCCCCGCCGAGGGAATACCCCTCCACCTGCAAAGGACAGATTTGAAATCGTACCCTCCGGCGGCCTAGCTGCAGCGAAGTGGGATTTCCTCACATCGATCGCTGGGATAGCGATTGACAACCCCGCCGGCTAAATGTGAGCCACGATCACCTTTACCTGCTCCGGCCTGCTGTCAGGGTAGGCCCGCGCCAGTCATGCAAGGAGGTCCGAGTCGGACGATATGGCCTGTCTCGGCTGGTGGTCCTAAGATCGGACTTCAAATCCCGAAGTTGGCGAGCTAAGCCGGAGTTACGGCTTAGGAATTCTCGCCCAGGTCTTTTACGAGAAGGTCGTGAAAGGGCATAAGCTGGAGTTTCAGCCGATCTCCAGTGTGTCGATTCCACACGGTGTGTTGTTTTCCACACGCTGGATCAGGTCGAGTCGACTGATTTTGGTAGTTGCGCCCTGGCTATCTCGATGTGCTCAGATCTGAGCACATCCGCAAGCCTGCCGATACCCTCAAACCTGAGGAGATCTGAGCAGCTTTGCTCCCATCTTGCTGGCCAGCTCCCACAGAGGTCTGTCCAGCTTTGGACGCATCGGCCGGCCCATCCAGAAATGGATATATCCTCAATTTGAGGAAGTACCCCAGGGCAACGCTGCAACCGCTAACGGTGGGGTAGAGTGAGGGTGCATCACTTTGGTCACCCCCTTGGCAACGCTCCGAGCGTAAACGGGGCGTTACCTGGCCGTCTATGCCCTAAACGCCTACTGGTGTGCGAGTAGGAACCGCTGCACGTCTCCGATCATACCTCTCACTTGGTCGGCCGTGAACTCTTCAGGCTTCCCGTGAGCAGCGCTATTTCGAATTGCCGAAAGAGAGGTGATCTGCTTTTTCTGATTGGCGTTGTATGCGCCAGCCTTGGCCAGGTCATCGTTCATTTTGTTGAGACTGCCATGAGCTAATCCATGGGTTAAGCACATATCCCGAAGCGTTGTTTCGAGGACGACGCCTGCAATCACTGCGGCAGCTGTGGCATAGCCGGAATGCAGAAGCTCTTCAGCCTGCTCAAGTTCGCTGGTGAACACTTCAGCTTGCACAAGGCTTCGAAGCGAATTGAGGTATCCCCCCTCAAAATCCTCTTTAGCTGCCAGAAAAACAGCTCGCATTCGTTCAAAGCGAGCAACACCAATATCGAACATCTGATTCTGATCAGCTTCAATAAACCTTTGCAGGTAACTAGATTCTTTGCCGCAAACACTTTCAAGCAGTGCCTTGACCCTTACTGACCAATGCAAAATTAACTCTGGAGCTAGGTACTCTGTCTGGCCTTCTTTTCTTGGGTCGCCCCTCATCGTGGTGGCGTTCTGCAGTTGAGTTAGTTTTATATCCAGCTCGGCAAAGCGCTTTTCAAACAGTGCTGTCACTTTGAACTCCCTATGGGTGAATCGCGAAATGGTGGCTTATAGCCATGACAAGATCAAGCTCACATTTGGCTCACCAGGACTTCGAGGCTGCGGGTCTGGAGTTATTTTGCACACCTCTTGCGTTACTGGTAATGGCGTGGCAGTATGGCTCAGCATTACTGGTAACGGAGGTGGTCAGTGACAGATAAGAAGGATCTCAACACCTTGCGTCAACGGGCCTACAAGGAGCGACAGCGAGAGGCAGGATTCAAGCAGCAGACGCTGTGGATTCACACCGAAACGGAGCAGGAAGGGCGCCAAGCGGCGCGAGACGGTAAGCCACTCAAGCCTCAGGGGAGTAAAGACCCTATTAGTTGGGCGATTGGGTGGCTGAACGAAAAGGGCAAGCAGTAAAGGGTGGGATTCCCCCACATTTGAAGGTGGCCAACCCGGTGCTCGAACACCGGGAGGGCCGATCACACGACGAAACTTGAAGGTAGACGTCATGCAACTTTACCAAAGTGCCAGCAGTACCCAAAAAACGCAAGTGGAGACAGTGGGCGCGGGCTCGGTCGAGCGCCGTAAGGCTTATGCAACCCAGCTGATCAAGACCGCCTTGAGGTATGCGGATGATGAGGAGGTATCGGAGATCACCGCCGCGGTTGAGCAGCAGATCGGCGCGATGCTCGCTGCTCGATTCAATCCCGGTCTGAACGATGTCGGCTACGAGGTCTATCGCAAGTTCTGGCTGAATGGGGGCGCGAAATGAACAATGACTTGAGAGCTTTTGCCCCCTCGGCCCGTCGGGTTGAGGAGAGTCTTTCCGTCCTGAGCCAGCTTGCCCGGGTACTGGAACACAGCGCTAGTCTCGAAGGTGAACCTGGGCGGCTCGGTGATTATCTTGAGGACGGGGTTATCCGCGCGATGCGTATCGTCTCAGACAATGCCCACCAAGTGTTCTGCCAGCTGGCGAAAGACCTGGAGATCCCGCAATGAATCAATCATCGCGCACTCTCGGGCCATTGAAGTTCAAGCGCCGTAAGCATCCGACTCAACAGCTGCCCTATGTAGGCATTGAGTTCCATGTACCCAAGTACGGCCATTGCCTTTGGGATGTTCCGCTGACTGGCGACTATACCGGTGGCTGGAAGACTGGCCAGGCCCTTGCCCTGATCGCCCTCAAACACGTCAAGGCGACAAGCGCCGAGCCGGTTGGCCACCTCGGAAGCGTTGCGTCGTCCTGGCTCGACCGTGCCCGTGGGGCATCACATGAAGAGTTTGAGACGCTTCGGGCTCAGGTGCTCGGCTTCATGAGCGCTATTGAGGCGGCGGTGATCGGCGGTCTGGTTCACGCTGGGTACGATACTGAGGCCTGGGATGTGAAGGCTCTGCTCAAGGAAGCCAACCAAGGGCTTGCTTATCGAGATCCTGAGGAGTGGAGGCGCTGAACTGGGCCAGAATCTCGGCCCAGCCACTATCGACAATGCGGGCATTACCCTGATCCGGGGTGGTGCCTTTTTTGTGCGCCAGATGATCCAGATTTGGGCCATCACGCCAGCGCCAGCGACCCGCAGTGCACGCAATCAGAGCCCATGGGGATGGTAAATTATAAAGACTGGGAATTTTTCCGTTCACATGATGCCCGCAACCCCAGAAAACTCGGCAAGTGACTGGGAAAAAATCCCAGTCGGTAGCAGGTGGGTCAACACAACCGGACGCAACCGGAAAGCCGTATGGGAAAAATTCCCAGTCGATGGCGGAAAAAATCCCACCGAAAAAATCGAAATCAGGTGAACTTGAATGGCGCCGGGCCTGGGGATGTTTCTA
This sequence comes from Pseudomonas sp. NPDC012596, assembly GCF_042902325.1. Classification (NCBI taxonomy): domain Bacteria; kingdom Pseudomonadati; phylum Pseudomonadota; class Gammaproteobacteria; order Pseudomonadales; family Pseudomonadaceae; genus Pseudomonas; species Pseudomonas sp. NPDC012596. Next base: position 114,512 of record NZ_JBIBEB010000020.1, read on the forward strand.
GGTTCTTCCCTGGGCACTCGTCGATGTATGCCCAGGCGAGCGCATACAGCGCGCACTGAGCCATACCAGGTTCACGGCCACCCTTCCTGTAGGTACGAGTTCGGATAATCAGGCCTGCGTCGATCAGCTCCTGCAGCGCTGATGCGAGCGTTTTGGCGTCCATTTTGCGCCCCTCGGCCATCATCTCGACAGTGCAAGCCAGGTCGCCATTGTTGCGGCCGTTGTAGTGCCGCCCAAGCTTGATTAGGACGGTAACTGCCTTGGGGCTTAGGTTGTCGAAAGCAGGGTGCATGAGAAGTCGGTGGGGCAGGGCGAACACCCGCCCCCCGAAGTCGACCTTGTACTGTTTCTTTCTTGCCATTCGGCGACTCACCCAGGGAGCCGGTGGTACGAGCTGTAGCACCGCCGGCTGCTGCCTTAGTCGATATCCGTATGTAGGACATACAGCCCTACCCGATGCGGGCGCCGGCCTGGCGCTGCAGCTTGGTAGCACCACCTGGTCAGGATGCCCCAGCCCTGCCGCCGCAGATGGCGGATAGTGGAAGGGGGGTGCACGATATCCAGCGACTGCGCCGCCTCGATCGATGACACAGGGCCCTTGCGCAGCGCGGCGATCATCCGCGAGGCCTGGGCGTGGGTCGAATGGTTGTCAGGCAGATCAGCATCTGCGATAGTTTCGGCCGTCATACAGGCTCCTTTCAATAGGGGGCAGGCCCAGGTGGTGGTGGTGCACTGCCTGGGCAATTTCTCTCTCCTCGCCTCCATTCCTTCGCTATCCCTCGCGGCCATCAGTTGCCGCAAGCCCCTCAAGCAGACGCCCAAGGTAGTGCTGACTTGTGGTTGCTGCTTTCGCAGTTGAGCCGGCCAGTTTCCGAACCTCCAGGGCGGTGCCGTAGCCATTGGCGATCATTCGCATACCCGAGGCCAAGAGGCTCAGCATTGCGTGGGCTTCATCCACTGCTTCTCGCAGGTCGTCATATGTAGGGCGATAAGGAGTGGCGCCTGATTCCGGCGGATGGGTAGAATTGAGGCGCTGCGGGCTGTCTCCAGATTGCTTTGCGGCACGCTGGGCCAGTGCCTCTAACACTGGCTCGGCACCACCCTTCACAAGCGCCAGTTTTGGCGTTTGCTTGTCCAGAGCCATCAGCGACCACCTTCCTTTGCCGCACGCTCAATGAACGCCTTGAGCTCAGTCATGAGCGCCAGGCGGCGCCGGCCGATCTTGAAAGTCTTGATCTCCCCCTTTGCAATGAATTCGTAGGTAGCCGACCGGGAAATCCCGAGAATGCGACCTGCTTCCTCCACTCTAACGGACAGCGGCGGGGTTAGGTGTTGAGCTTGTTCCATGATTCTCTCCATTGACCGGTGCAAGATTCCGGGTTGATGGGAATCCTATTGCTGCAATGCGTGCACGTCAACTGCAATCACTGGATGATTATGAACGCATGGACTTCGCTGGACGCAAAATGTAGCATTCGCTTTACGCGTAAATTGAGAGGTGTGGATGTGATGGCGAAGAACAAGCCCAGTCAGGGTGCTCGCAAGACAGAGACGCTGACTCTCCGCCTTGATCCAAAGGTAAAAATGATGATCGAGATCATTTCTCGAATTCGTCGGCAGTCGATCACTGGCGTGGTGGAAGCGGCCATTGAGGAGATCGCCTTTGATCTGGACACGCCGTATTTTGACGATGGTGAAACACACAACTACTCGCTTGGAGCGATCTTTTCAGACGTCTGGTCCTCCGATGAAAGCGAGCGTTTTATTAACATGTGTCACCGACTGCCTTCTCTGATGACTTATGAGGAGCAGAGAATCTGGGAGACTATCAAGTCATCCAAGTGTTTTTGGGAGAACGGCGCGAGTCAAATTCTTACTGACTGGTCGGTTGCTGGATTGGGGCGCATAGATCGCTCTAACCTGCGTCTTTGGTGGAATGATCTAATGGATCATGTCGAAGCGCACAAAGACAGCCGAACAATTGTGTCTTTCGAACCGCCATTCTAAATGAGCTCTACGGCAGCAGCCTTGCTGTCCGGAGCAAGGTGCGCGTAGCGCAGGGTCATCTTGATATCCGAGTGGCCCAAGAGGTCGCGCACTGTGTTCAGGGGTACGCCGGCCATCGCCAGGCGCGAAGCAAAGTCGTGCCGCATATCGTGCCAGCGGAAGCCGGTTATCCCTGCGCGCTCTAGTAGCCCGAGCCACGCGCTTTTGACGTCCTCGAGCCGTCCTCCATCAGATGACGGGAATACGAATCCCGACTTCTTTCGGCATTCCTTCTGCCAAACCTGAAGAGTTTCGAGAGCCTCCTTGTTCAAAGGGATGTGGCGAGTCTCATTGGTCTTGGCTGTATCGCCGATGACAGTAAGTGTCTTGGTCGCAAAGTTGACTCTTGGCCATTCGAGGTTGAATAGCTCGCCGCGCCGGATACCGGTGTTAAGTGATACCAGCACCATTGGCTTTAGATGGTCAGTGAATACTCGGCCTGCAAATGAAGGGAGCAGTTTTCGGCCTCTATCAGCTCGCCACCTATTGGCGCTTTCTCGATCTGCCTGGGCTTCATCCTGGCGATCGTCCAGGGCCTTGCGCAGTAGTAGGTTCTCGTCGGCGCTCAGGTACCGCACGACCCCCTTGCTGTCGACCTTCAGCTGTTTGAGCTTGACCATTGGGTGGGTAGTGATGATTTCCCATTCGACCGCTCGACTGAATACACCGCTGATGCTGCCCATCTTCCGATTCACAGTCGCCGGTTTGTTGCCGGCTTGCAGCCAGGTCGTGCGGATCTTCTCCAGATCGTGGCCGGTGATAGCGTCGATGCGCTGGGGCATGATCGTCTCGAAGTTGCTGGCCAGCGTGTGGGCAGTCTTTTCGTAGCCCCGGTGGTGCGCCTTGAACCACGGGAGATAGGTGTCGGTGATGAAGCCGCGCAGGGAGGGTAGGGTGGCTCCTCGGCGACCCTGTGAGACGGCTGTGGGCTCGCCGTGCTTGCGAGCCTCAGCAAGGTACTGGGTCGCTTCCTGGCGGGCCTGTTCGAGGGTGAGGATGCCCACCCGGCCTAGGGTTTTCTTGCGGCCCCTGGCCCAGGTAACGACATAGGACCTCGCCCCCGCGGCGGTCACGCGCACGTAAAGCCCGGTAATGGTAGTGTCGTGGACTTCGTACTCGCGACCGGTGACCTGCAGGCCGGCCAGCAACTTGGCGGTTAGCTTCTCTTTCACTTCGTTCCCGTGGGTGCATTGTGGGTGCAGAAATGAATATACGGGTGCGTCTGGTTAGACGCAACTGGACGAAAAACCTAGTAAATGCTGGCGTGATCCCGTTGCTATACTGGTTAAAATGGCCCTCCTAAGGGGAAGGTTGGCAGTTCGAACCTGCCCTGGGACGCCATATTTCTGCTACTTGCAGTTCCCCGCCTTGCGATACCCTGCAGCTTGTGCCTCGGCCTCGTTGCCGAACGCCACCTGATTTTTCTGCGCGACCTGGCTGTACCCTGGGCACCCGTTGGCCAGGTGGTACACATGACTGTTGCGGTTGCCGATAATCGCCCCGTTGATCGACGCACTCGCCAATGTCGGTTTGGCCACTTCCTTCACCGCATTTTTCGGGGCTGCCGATGCTGCGATGTCGGAAGCGCCTGCGGGCTTGTAACCCAGCGTCCACGTGCGTTCGCCCGTGACGAAGGGGTTGGAGTGGCCCATGATCGCGGCAATACGCTGGTCCCGTTGTTTCTCCCATGCCGATACCGGGTGCTGCTTGTCCCAGGCCATGAGCAACTGTTGCTGCTGGCGCGACATGCTCAGCTTGTAGCGGTCGAACATGTAGAACGTCGTTCGCGCCACCAGCCCCTTCACTTCATCGCGAGGTTCGGCAGTTTTCTGCTGGAAGTCCACCTTGGTGGTGCATTGCCCGTACTGCGGCGCGACGCCCGAAACCATGCCGTAGTTGAAGTTGCTGCGGTCTCCGTTCACCTCGCCCACGGACGGGTAAAGGTTGAACAGGTCGGCCTCCATGGCGCGGAAGGTCGGGTCTTCATCGACGCAGTGTTCACGCCCACCGTTCTGCCAGCACTGGCGCTGGTGGCCAAAGGTCCACGCCGGCACGATGTGTTCCCATTCGGTTCGCTCGGCGCGTGTCTGCAGCTTGCGGGTTTCATAGCCGCAGGACTTGGCATCGACCCGGCCGCCGGACTTGCCTACCCAGGTCCATTTGCAGCCACAGTACAGCTCACCCAGGGGGCTGTTTGCCTGATCGAGGTAGATTTTTTGTTTGGCGACAACCTTGGCTTCGGTAAACGTTGCGGGGGGATTGGCGAAGGCACTGGGGATGGCGGCGAGGGCGAGCGTTACGACGTACAGCAGTTTCTTCATGAGAAAACATCATCGGATTTTGGGGGGCGGGATTATACGGCGTGCTGACGTCGAATGAAGAAATGTCCAATGACGATGCCGTACTGCGCCTACATAAACCGGTGCTGCATAGTGACGCCACCCCGGGCAGGGGTGGCCATCGACGTTCAGATCTGGCTAGCCTCCACCGCTTTTTCACGTTCGGCGTTGCCCGGCGAGGCTGCAAGGTCGGTGCCTTGGGGGCGCTGCTCGGCAATCCCACCCTGCTCCTGGAGTTTTGCCTGGGCCTCCATTTCCAGGTCTTCTTTGATGCGTTGCGCTATCTGCTCGCCAATCCTGGCTTTCTGTTCCGGTGGCAGCGCGTCGAACTCCTCCACCGTCATGCCTAGTTCGGCGAGCACTTTCTCCTTGATTTTATCCTCGGGCGTCCTGGCCATGTACTCGCGGAACGCTTGTGTGGCGTCGCTGCTTTCCTGGGTGCTCGCGCCGGCCTGCTGGCGTGCGGCAATGCCGGGGTTCTGCAGCAGCACCTTTAGTTTGGCAAAGGCCTCTGCACGGGCCTCGTCGGCGTTCTGTTCCGATGTGTTGCCCTGGCTGTTCTTTTGCGCGGAGGTGTTGCTTGATGCCTGTGGCGCACGCAGCGCCACGCTATCGGCCAGTGGCTGTTCGAGAGTGATGCGGTTCTGTTGCTGGACCGTGGGTTGCCAGCCCAAGCCATTGAGTGTGATCACGGTGTTTCCTCCTTGTCCCTGGAAGTCATTAAAGGGGTAGGTTCAGGGGCAAAAGCCATGCCACTGAGGCAAACCCGAGAAAATAGGGCGTCTGGGCTATTCCGGTTGCCATCTGCGCGGAATATGCTCGCCAGTGAGAGGAACGATCTTGCCGCTGATGGCAATGACGAGCACATTCGGCAGCACCTTGACCGGGGCGCAGTTGCTGGACACCAGGGAGAGCGTCCATGAGTCAGGAATCAAGGCCGGTGCCTGCCGGTTTCAGTGAGCAGCAATTGCAGATGCTGTTCGAGTTGATCAGCGATGGCATCTGGGATTGGAACGCCAACACCGGCTACGTCTATCGCAACCCCGGCTGGTACGCCATGCTCGGCTACGCCAGCCATTCCATGGCCAACAGCGTACTTACCTGGGAAAGCGTGATTCACCCCGAGGACTACCCGCGGGTGATGGCGCACTTCGAGGCGTACATCAACCAGCGCAACGAACGCTACCTCATCGAGTACCGCTGCCGCTGCCAGGATGGCAGCTACCTGTGGATCGAGGACAGCGGCCACATCATCGCCCGCAACGAAGACGGCTCGGTGGCGCGCATGCTGGGCGCGCACCGCAACATCGACGCCGGCAAGCGCCTGGTGGCTCAGCTTGAGCAGAAGAACCACTCGCTGGAGGCTCAGGTGGCTGAGCGCACGCGCGAGCTGTCCTGGGTCAACCAGCAGCTGCAGCGCCAGCTGGACGAAAACCGCGAGCTGGCTGAGCGTGATGCGCTCACCCGAATCGCCAATCGCTACCGGCTGGAGCAGGCGCTGCAACAGGAATGCAGACGCGCCCAGCGTTTCCGTGAGCCGCTGGCGGTGATCGCCATGGACGTGGACGACTTCAAACCGATCAATGACCGCTATGGCCATGCCCAGGGCGATGCAGCCTTGGTCCACATGGTCGAGCACTTGCGTACCTGCCTGCGCGATCACGACCTGCTGGCGCGTTGGGGCGGCGACGAGTTCGTCATGGTGATGCCGCAGACCACGCTGGACGAGGCGCTGGCGGTGGCGGGCCGGTTGCGTCAGGCGATGGTGCAGGTCGAGCAGATTGGCGAGTGCCGGCTGACCATGAGCTATGGCGTGGTGCAGTGGCAGGAAGGTGAAGGTCAGAGCGACCTGCTCGGTCGTGCAGACAAGGCCTTGTACCGGGCCAAGGGGGCCGGCAAGAACGCCATTTCCGAGTGAACCTGCATCGGCGAGATGAAAAAAGACCCGCAGCGCCTTCAGGGCACTGCGGGCCAAATCGGCCGAAGCCGCTTCAGTGTCAGATGTGCAGGGCGTGGCCCAGTGCGCGCAGTGCCGCTTCCTGAACCGCCTCGCCCAGGGTCGGGTGGGCGTGGATGGTGCCAGCGATATCTTCCAGCCGAGCGCCCATTTCCAGTGACTGGGCAAAGGCCGTGGACAGTTCCGAAACCGCCACGCCAACCGCCTGCCAACCCACAATCAGGTGATTGTCACGGCGCGCCACCACGCGCACGAACCCGGTTTTCGACTCCAGGCTCATGGCTCGGCCGTTAGCGGCGAACGGGAACTGCGCAACGATGCAGTCCAGCCCTTGCTGGCTTGCCTGCTCCGGTGTGTGGCCGACCACCACCACTTCCGGGTCGGTGAAGCACACGGCGGCAATCGCGCTGGGCTCGAAGCGTCGCGCCTTGCCGGCGATGATTTCGGCCACCATTTCGCCTTGCGCCATGGCGCGGTGGGCGAGCATGGGTTCGCCGGCCACGTCGCCGATGGCCCACACGTTGCGCATGCTGGTCTGGCAGCGGTCGTCGATGGCGATGGCAGCACCGTTCATCTTCAGTGCCAGGCTTTCCAGGTTGAAACCCTGGGTGCGCGGGCGGCGGCCCACGGCCACCAGTACCCGATCGGCTTCCAGGCTCAGTTGTGCGCCTTGGCCATCGCGGGCCATCAGGCAGCCGTTGTCATAGCCTTCGACGCTGTGCCCCAGGTGCAGGGCGATGCCCAGCTTTTTCAGTGATTCGGCCACCGGCGCGGTCAGCTCGCTATCGTAGGTCGGCAGGATGCGCTCGCGCGCCTCCACCACACTGACTTGAGCGCCCAGCTTGCGGTAGGCGATACCCAGCTCCAGGCCGATATAGCCGCCGCCCACCACCACCAGGTGCTTGGGCAGCGTCTGCGGTGCCAGGGCTTCGGTAGACGAAACCACAGCGCCGCCCAGCGGCAGCATCGGCAGCTCAACGCTATTCGAGCCGGTGGCCAGCAGCAGGTGCTCGCACTGGATACGCTGGCCATCGACCTCGACATGCTTGCCGTCGAGGATCTTCGCCCAGCCATGGATCACCTTGACCCCGTGCTTTTTCAGCAGCGCAGCGACGCCGGTGGTCAGGCGGTCGACGATCCCGTCCTTCCAGGCGACGCTTTGGCTGATGTCCAGGCGCGGTGAGGTCACGCTGATACCCAGCTCGGACGGTTCGGTGTAGCGGGCGGCCTGATGGAACTGCTCGGCCACATGGATCAATGCCTTGGACGGAATGCAGCCGATGTTCAGGCAGGTGCCGCCTAGCGCCTGGCCTTCCACCAGGACCGTGGGGATGCCCAACTGCCCGGCGCGGATGGCAGCCACGTAGCCGCCTGGGCCGCCGCCGATGATCAGCAGGGTGGTGTCGATAGTCTGTTGCATGCTCACTCCACGAACAGGCAGGCGGGTTGCTCAAGCAGGCCACGCACGGCCTGGATGAACAGCGCGGCATCCATGCCATCGACCACCCGGTGGTCGAACGAGCTGGACAGGTTCATCATTTTGCGGATCACGATCTGGCCGTCGATCACCATCGGCCGCTCGACCATGCGGTTGACGCCGACGATCGCCACTTCCGGGGTGTTCACCACCGGCGTACTGACGATGCCGCCCAGCGCGCCGAGGCTGGTCAGGGTGATGGTCGAGCCGGACAGTTCCTCGCGGCTGGCCTTGTTGTTGCGGGCGGCGTTCGCCAGGCGGGAAATCTCGCTGGCATTGCCCCACAGGCTGCCGGCCTCGGCGTGGCGCAATACGGGCACCATCAGGCCGTTATCGCCCTGGGTGGCGATACCCACATGCACTGCGCCATGGCGGGTTATCACCTGCGCTTCGTCGTCATAGGTGGCGTTGATCTGCGGGAAGTCGCGCAGCGCGACAACCAGTGCGCGGACCAGGAACGGCAGCAGGGTCAGTTTGCCGCGGCTCTCGCCGTGCTTGCTGTTGAGTTGCAGGCGCAAGGCTTCCAGCGCCGTGACGTCGATCTCTTCGACGTAGCTGAAGTGCGCGACACGGCGCTTGGCATCCTGCATGCGCTGGGCGATCTTGCGGCGCAGGCCGATCACTTGCACCTGCTCGCTGTCGGTACGCTTGGCGTAGCCGCCGGGCGCCTGGCCTGCAGAGCTCTGCGGTTTGCTGATGAAGGCATCGAGGTCTTCGTGCAAGATGCGCCCGGCAGGGCCGCTGCCATGCACGTAACGCAGTTCGATGCCGGCATCCAGCGCGCGCTTGCGCACGGCCGGGGAGGCCAGGGGTTTTTCGTCGGCCTGGCGCGGCACGATCGGTGCCGCGCTGTGCGACGCTGCTGCCGGGCAGGCAACCGGTTGCGCTTCGACGCGCGGCTCCGGCTTGGCAGCAACCGGTGCGGCTTCAGTAGCGGCAGGCTTGGCCTGCGGCGCATCCACATGGTTGCCGCTGCCTTCGACTTCGATGCGGATCAGCTCGCTGCCAACCGCCATCACCTCACCTGGCTGGCCGCCAAGGGCCAGTACCTTGCCGCTGACCGGCGAAGGGATTTCCACGGTGGCCTTGTCGGTCATGACATCGGCCACTACCTGGTCTTCGGCGATTACATCACCGACTTTGACAAACCACTCGACCAACTCGACCTGCGCAATGCCTTCACCAATGTCCGGCATTTTGATGACGTGCGTGCCCATTCAGACCTCCATGACCCGTTTCAATGCCGCACCTACCCGCGAAGGGCCTGGGAAGTAAGCCCATTCCTGCGCGTGAGGGTAGGGGGTGTCCCAGCCGGTGACGCGCTCGATGGGCGCTTCCAGGTGGTGGAAGCAATGCTCCTGCACCAGCGACACCAGCTCGGCACCAAAGCCGCAGGTACGGGTGGCCTCGTGCACCACCACGCAGCGGCCGGTCTTCTTCACCGACGCGACGATGGTGTCCAGGTCCAGCGGCCAGAGGCTGCGCAGGTCGATGACTTCAGCGTCGACGCCGGTCTCTTCGGCGGCCACCTGTGCCACATAGACCGTGGTGCCGTAAGTCAGCACGGTAACGTCGCTGCCGGGGCGGGTGATTGCAGCCTTGTCCAGCGGCACGGTGTAGTAGCCATCGGGCACTGCGCTGTGCGGGTGCTTGGACCACGGGGTCACCGGGCGGTCGTGGTGGCCGTCGAACGGGCCGTTGTACAGGCGCTTGGGCTCAAGGAAGATCACCGGGTCGTCGGATTCGATCGAGGCGATCAGCAGGCCTTTGGCGTCATACGGGTTGGACGGCATTACCGTGCGCAGGCCGCACACCTGGGTGAACATTGCTTCCGGGCTCTGGCTGTGTGTCTGGCCGCCATAGATGCCGCCACCGCACGGCATGCGCAGGGTCAGAGGGGCGATGAATTCGCCGGCCGAGCGGTAACGCAGGCGCGCCATCTCGGAAACGATCTGGTCGGAGGCTGGGTAGAAGTAGTCGGCGAACTGGATTTCCACCACCGGCCGCAGGCCATAGGCGCCCATGCCGACGGCCGTGCCAACGATGCCGCTCTCGGAAATCGGCGCGTCGAACACCCGGGACTTGCCGTATTTGTTCTGCAGGCCCTCGGTGCAGCGGAATACACCGCCGAAGTAGCCGACGTCCTGGCCGTACACCACCACATTGTCGTCGCGCTCGAGCATGACATCCATGGCCGAGCGCAGGGCCTGGATCATGGTCATGGTAGTGGTAGCCATGGCGGTTTCCGGGTTGATGCTGTTGTTGTGGTCGTTCATCTCAAACCCCCAGTTCCTGGCGCTGACGGCGCAGGTGGTCGGGCATTTCCTTGTACACGTCCTCGAACATCGAAGCCGCGCTCGGGATGTGGCCGTTGGCCAGGGTGCCGTACTGTTCGGCTTCTTTCTGCGCGGCAATCACCGCGGCCTCGAACTCGGCAGTGACCGCCTGGTGTTCTTCCTCGGACCATTGGCCGATCTTGATCAGGTGCTGCTTCAGGCGGGCGATCGGGTCGCCCAGCGGGAAGTGGCTCCAGTCGTCGGCCGGGCGGTATTTTGACGGGTCGTCTGAGGTGGAGTGCGGGCCGGCGCGGTAGGTCACCCACTCGATCAGGCAGGGGCCGAGACCGCGGCGGGCACGCTCGGCAGCCCAGCGCGAGGCGGCGTACACGGCGACGAAGTCGTTGCCATCGACCCGCAGCGAGGCGATGCCACAGCCGACGCCACGGCCGGCGAAGGTGGTCGATTCACCGCCGGCAATGGCCTGAAACGTGGAAATCGCCCACTGGTTATTGACCACGTTGAGGATCACCGGCGCGCGGTACACGTGGGCGAAGGTCAGGGCGGTGTGGAAATCCGACTCGGCGGTGGCACCGTCGCCGATCCAGGCCGAGGCGATCTTGGTATCACCCTTGATGGCCGAGGCCATGGCCCAGCCGACCGCCTGCACGAACTGTGTCGCCAGGTTGCCGCTGATGGTGAAGAAGCCCGCCTCGCGCACCGAATACATGATCGGCAACTGGCGGCCCTTGAGCGGGTCGCGCTCGTTGGACAGCAACTGGCAGATCATCTCCACCAGCGACACGTCGCGGGCCATCAGGATGCTTTGCTGGCGATAAGTGGGGAAGCACATGTCGGTGCGGTTGAGCGCCAGCGCCTGGGCGCTGCCAATGGCTTCTTCACCCAGGCTCTGCATGTAGAAGGACATCTTCTTCTGGCGCTGGGCAACCACCATGCGGCTGTCGAAGATGCGCGTCTTGAGCATGGCGCGCATGCCTTGGCGCAGGACCTGCGGGTCGATGCCTTCAGCCCATGGGCCGAGTGCATCGCCGTGCTCGTCGAGCACGCGGACCAGGCTGTTGGACAGGTCAGCAGTGTCGGCTGCATCGACATCGATCGGGGGTTTACGGACTTGACCTGCGTCGTTCAGGCGCAGGTAGGAAAAATCGGTCTGGCAGCCTGGCCGGCCGGTAGGCTCGGGCACATGCAAACGCAGGGGGGCGTACTCGTTCATGCTTTTTACGCTCGCTCGGATGTTGTTTTTGTGAGCTCTGAAGCGGCCGCCGCTGAATACCGGCTTGTGACTGGTAGGTCAGCGTCAATTACATAGTAGTGACACGCCGGGAGAATTTTTCTCTCAAGTTGATTGCCTTTATCGGGCGGCACAGATAAACATTCTGCATAAACACAAAAAACCGGTGATTTTGTCTCATGCGCAAACTCGATCGTACCGATATCGGCATTCTCAACAGCCTGCAGGACAACGCTCGCATAACAAACGCGGAGCTGGCGCGGTCGGTGAACCTGTCGCCCACGCCCTGTTTCAACCGGGTCAAGGCCATGGAAGAACTGGGCGTGATCCGCCAGCAGGTGACCTTGTTATCGCCGGAGGTTTTGGGGCTGGATGTGAATGTGTTCATTCATGTCAGCCTGGAGAAGCAGGTCGAGCAGGCGCTGCACCGCTTCGAGGAAGAGATTGCCGAACGGCCCGAGGTGATGGAGTGCTACCTGATGACCGGTGACCCGGACTACTTGCTGCGGGTGTTGTTGCCGAGCATTCAGGCGCTGGAGCGGTTTCTCGATTACCTGACGCGGTTGCCGGGGGTGGCCAACATTCGCTCGAGTTTTGCCTTGAAGCAGGTGCGGTACAAAACCGCCTTGCCGTTGCCTTCCAATGGCATGACCCTGCGCGAATAAGGTTGTTCATACGGGCCTAATCGCCGGCAAGCCGGCTGCCACAAGGATTGCACCGCTGTGAAGGCATGTGATTCCCCTGTGGGAGCCAGCATGCCGGCGATGAGGCCAGTGCGGGGTGCTTGATATTTTAAACACCCCCAGCCTATGTTGTGTCAGCCTATAACAACAAGGACAAGCGTCATGACCACCGCAGCCCAGCGCTCGCTCGCCGAGCACCTCCAGGGCATCGACCAGATCGAATGCGTCACCCCCGACCTCAACGGTGTGCCTCGCGGCAAGGTGATGACCGCCGAAGGTTTCCTGCAAGGCCGCCGCCTGCAGATGGCCCGCGGCGTGCTGTTGCAATGCATCATGGGCGGCTACCCGCCGGCCCGCTTCTACGGCAGCGACGACGGGGACCTGGCGCTGGTGGCGGAGCCTTCGCAGATCCACCGGTTGCCGTGGAATGAGCAGGGCCTTGCCCTGGCTATCTGTGATGCCAACGAACTGGACGGCAGGTCATCGGCGCTATCCACCCGCGGCCAGCTGAAATCCGTGATCGCCCGTTATGCTGCGCTCGGCCTGGCGCCCGTGGTGGCGACCGAGCTGGAGTTCTTCGTCTTCGCGCCCAACAGCGACCCGCAGCAGCCGTTCCTGCCGCCGCTGGGCAAGGACGGCCGCCGCGAACTGGGGCACTCGGCATTCAGCGTCAGCTCCAACAATGGCCTGCGGCCGTTTTTCCAGGAGGTCTACCAGTGCATGGCGGCACTGGGCCTGCCGCGTGACACGTTCATGCACGAAATGGGCGTGAGCCAGTTCGAGATCAACCTGCTGCACGGCGACCCCTTGCTGCTGGCCGACCAGACCTTCCTGTTCAAGCACCTGCTCAAGGAAGTGGCGCTCAAGCATGGCCTGAACGTGGTGTGCATGGCCAAGCCCTTGGCGCATACGCCGGGTAGCTCGATGCATATTCACCAGAGCCTGGTTGAGATTGCCACGGGGCTTAACGTGTTCAGCGATGAGCAGGGCCAGCCGACCGAGACCTTTTACCACTTCATCGGTGGGCAGCAGGCGTGCATGGCCGATTTCACCGCACTGTTCGCCCCCAACGTCAATTCGTACCAGCGGCTTTGCCACCCCTATGCCTCGCCTAACAACGCCTGCTGGTCCGAAGACAACCGCGCCGCCGGGCTGCGCATCCCGGCCAGTGCCCCGGTGGCACGGCGTGTTGAGAACCGCCTGCCGGGTGCCGACGCCAACCCCTACCTGGCCATCGCCGCCAGCCTGGCTGCTGGCCTGCATGGCATCGAGCAACGGCTGCAGCCCACGGCGGCGATACAGGGCGAGTTCGCGGTGCCGGAGCACCTGAGCCTGCCGTGCACCTTGCACGCGGCGCTGGAGCGCCTCAAACGCAGCGCGCTGGCACGGGAACTGTTCGGCAGTGAGTTCATCGAAGGCTACGTTGCCACCAAGACGCTTGAGCTGACCGATTTCTTTGACGAGATCACGCCGTGGGAGCGGCGCGTGTTGGCAGCACAGGCCTGATCGCGACACCACCGCTACTGGGCGCGTCCCTGTTCGGCTATTTCGCCGGCAGGGGACTGCGCTTCGGCACAATTGCTTTTATGCTTGCCAAGCCAACGCCACCAGACCAGGGAGCCCGACGGGACGTATGCGAAACATCTGGAAGCCGTTTCAGTCGCTGTACTTCGCTGCCTTGATGATGCTTATCGGCTCGGGTCTGCTCAGTACCTACCTGGCACTGCGCCTGGCGGCCGATCATGTCGACAGCCTGTGGGTCGGTGCGCTGATGGCGGCCAACTATTTCGGCCTGGCCGTGGGCGGCAAGGTCGGCCACCGGCTGATCGGCCGGGTCGGGCACATCCGTGCGTATGCCACGTGTGCGGGTATCGTCTGTGCTGCTGTGCTGGGCCACGGCATGACCAACTGGCTACCGGCCTGGGTTGGGCTGCGGATGATCGTCGGCCTGGGGATGATGTGCCAGTACATGGTCATCGAGAGCTGGCTCAACGAACAGGCTGATGCCAAGCACCGTGGTGCGGTGTTCAGCGGCTACATGATCGCCTCCTACCTGGGGCTGGTGCTTGGCCAGCTGATCCTGGTGGTGCACCCTGAACTTGGCCCTGAACTGCTGATGCTGGTCGCCATGTGCTTTGCGTTGTGCCTGGTGCCGGTGGCGATGACCCGGCGCATTCACCCCGCACCGCTGCGCCCGGCGCCAATGGAGCCGAAATTCTTCATCAAGCGGGTGCCGCAATCGCTGAGCACGGTGCTGGGGTCGGGGCTGATCGTCGGCTCGTTCTATGGCCTGGCGCCGCTGTATGCCTCAAGCCAGGGGTTGTCCACCGAGCAGATCGGTCTGTTCATGGGTAGCTGCATCTTTGCCGGTTTGCTGGTGCAGTGGCCGTTGGGCTGGTTGTCCGACCGCTACGACCGGGCGGTACTGATCCGCAGTGTGGCGGTGGGGCTGGCGCTGGCGGCGGCGCCCCTGGCGATTCTCCCCAAGGTGCCGCTGGAATTGCTGTTCGGCATCGGCTTTTTGATCTCGCTGCTGCAGTTCTGCCTGTATCCGCTGGCGGTCGCCTTTTCCAATGACCATGTGGAAAGCGAGCGGCGCGTCTCGCTGACTGCGATGTTGCTGGTCACCTATGGCGTGGGGGCGTGCATCGGGCCGTTGGCGGCGGGGGTGCTGATGAAGGTGCTGGGCTCGCAGATGCTCTATGCCTTCTTCGTGTTCTTCGCGCTGGTGCTGGTGTGGCGGATCCGCCCGAAAGCGGTCACCGGCTTGCACCAGGTGCAGGACGCACCGCTGGGCCACGTGGCCATGCCGGCGGCAGGTTCGCCATTGTCGGCGGCGCTCGACCCGCGGGTGGATGAGCAGACCGTGCAGGATGTGATGCAGGCGCCGGTGGCGGCTGAGGATACCGAAGTGGAAGAAAAAGCAGAGCCTGTGGCTGAGGCTTCGGTGGGGGATGAGATCAGTAAGTCGGTTTGAGCCTTGTGTCGTCAGTACCGGCCCTTTCGCGGGGCAAGCCCGCTCCCACAAGTACCCTGCAGGCCCCAAGGCACTGGTAGTCCTGTGGGAGCGGGCTTGCCCCGGGTACAAACCGAAGACATCGTTTACATTTCAAACCGGGAACATGGTTTACAGGCTAATACGCATGATCAGGA